>JAQGOI010000044.1 GCA_028293685.1 Lysobacteraceae bacterium
ACGATTTCCGTCAGCGTGATGAAGCACAGCGCGCTGCGATCGAGCGTAACCGCCAGCTAGGCCTGTCCGAGCAGCAGCAGCAACGCCTGATTGCGCAGCAACGGCAGCAGGCGGTTGCCTACCAGCGTTACCTGGACCAGCGCCAGTCGCTGGCCGAGCAACGCGCCCGGCAGCTGCAGCAGGAAAACCGCATGGCGCAGTACCGCTACCAGGAGCAGTACTACCAGCGTCTGCGCCAGCAGCGCCAGCAGTTGGATGCCCAGCGCTACGACTACGCCAACGATCCGTACTTCTACACGCCTGACAGTTACCAGTACTCCTACGGTGGCAACCAGTACCAGACCAACCAGTACGGTGCGCAGATGCTGCGTCAGGCGGCCAACGACGGCTATGCGGAAGGCATTCGAGCCGGACAGGCCGATCGCCAGGACGGATGGCGTCAGGACTACCGCAATTCCTTCGCTTACCAGGATGCCAATTACGGCTACAACGGCTACTACGTAAGTCAGAACGACTACAACCACTACTTCCGCCAGGGCTTCCAGCGCGGATACACCGATGGGTATGGCCAGGACTACCGCTACGGCCGCTACGACCAGAACAACGACTCGGGTTCGCTCCTGCAGACCGTGCTGGCCTTGATCCTGAACCTGCAGCCGCTGGGTGGATGATCCGGCGATTGCAATGAACAAAAACGCCCGGTTAGCCGGGCGTTTTCCATTGCGTGCCGGCAGGCGCTCCGGATGGACGTAAGATGGCGCTGCCTTACGTGCCGCCCTCCACGCGCCAACCCAGAACCATGGCGCGCAGCACTCCCTCCTTCCCACCGGCAAGCCGCCGGTGGATCGCCATTCCGGGAGCCGTCATGCCGGGTTACACCACCCGCGAGGTCGATGTCCACGTCGGCAACCACAACTACCGCATGCGCGCACTGAGTGATCGGCAGCAGTTCGCCGACCCGGGACAGCTGGCGGCTCGCGCAGGCATCTCCTCGTCGTTGTGGTGCCTGTTCGGCCAGCTCTGGCCATCCGGACGCGTACTCGCCGAGGCAATGAGCACGTTCGAGATCGCCGACAAGCGCATCCTGGAGCTCGGCTGCGGCCTCGGCTTGTCCAGCCTGGTGCTGCAGCGACGTCGGGCCGACATCACTGCCAGTGATCATCACCCGCTGGCTGAATCCTTCCTGCAGCACAACGCAACACGGAACCTGTTGCCGCACGTGCGCTATCGCGACCTGCGCTGGGAGGTTCCCGATGACGGACTTGGTCGCTTCGACCTGATCATCGGCAGCGACATCCTCTACGAGCAGGGGCATGCCGCACTGTTGGCGGCGATGCTCGTGCGCCATGCGCAGCCGGCGGCCGAGATCCTCATCACCGACCCTGGCCGCGGCAACAGTGCAGCATTCACCCGGGCGCTGGTGGCGCAGGGATATTCCGTCACCGAGCAGCGCAGTCGCTTTGATGACGACGACCACGCACCGTTTCGTGGACGACTGCTCAGCTATCGACGTGGACCGCTGCAGTGACGTTGCCCGCATACAGCGACGACGACACACGGGTCGACCCGACCGTGTCCTGCAGCGCATGCGACGCCGTCTGCTGCCGGCTCACCGTGGTCGTCATGCCCGATGACATCGTGCCTCGCCATCTGGTGGAGCGCACCGCGAAGGGGCTGGACGTGATGGCCCGTGACGAGGACGGCTGGTGCGTGGCGATCGACCATCGACACATGCGCTGCAGCATCTACGACCAGCGTCCGGGCATCTGCCGGAAATTCGCGATGGGAAGCGCCTATTGCCGCGACGAGCGCGAAAACTACCGTCAGCAGGTGTCGCGCGGCATCCCGCTCACGGTCATCCACGATCGGTGAGTGTGTCGCGTTATTTCAACCCTGATTCGAACAGTGCATCCGGGCGATGCGCGGGCTCGTCGTTCGCCCCCGGTGAGCGCCGCGCCGACGCGCCCGCAACGGGCCATCCTTCATGCCCGCTGCTCAGTGTGTCGGATCGCCTGCAGTCGACAGGATCACCACTCGCCAAATGAATCCCTGGCACCCTGACCGTTGATCTGTCCGGCCGCCAGGTCCTGCGAGTAGTGGTAGAGCGGGTGGCCGTGATAGGTCACCTGCACCCCACCGTCGGTACGCTGGATATCAACGATGGCGCCAGCCGCGACCGAGGGATCGAGCGCCTTCGGCGTCCCCTGCGGCGACAGCAACGGCGGCCACTGGGTCGCGCAGGCGTCGTAGCAACTGCTCGCACCCTTGCTGTCCTTTTGGAGCATGTAGACCGTTTTGCCGGTCGCGTCCACGAGATATTTGCCATGGTCGGCGGAATTGGCGACGCCCAGATCCGCACCTGACTGGCTGGGCTGATCAGGCACCGCAGCCGGTGCGGAGGGTGCCGGCGTGCCGGTGTCCGCAGGAGCGGACGTCTGCGTCGTCGGTGACTGGTATTGCTTGCAGCCCGCGACCAGGACAACAACTGCGCATCCTGCAAGCAAGCGTGTGGATGTGCGGACCATGGCATCCTCCGTGACAACAACCTGGGCCTTGGGGCCGTGGCTTCCAGCCTGTGATGGCCACCGTCGCCGATGGGTGAGGACTTGCTGAATGCGCGTCAGTGGCGGGCCAGCAGCAATGGCACCAGCGCGATCACGCCAAGCAGCGCCAGGATTGCCAGGACGGTGAATACAACACGTACCGGATCGCGCCGGAGTACGGTGGCGAAGGTTTCCGCGCTGCCGTCGCGCAGTGCTGCATCGCGTTCGGCACGCACGCGCGTCCGGCGCTCGGTCTGGTATTGCGCCATCAGCGACTTGGCCTTGGCGATATCGCCATCGTGGGCCACCCAGATGCCACCGTAGGAGATGCCCCATCGGCTGGGCCGCGTTTCGTAGAAGTCGATGCGGTTGGCATCGAGCATTGCGCGCACATCGTCAGCCTCGTCCGGGAGGACCATGCGCAGGTTGAGCAGGAGCTTCGACATCGCTCAAGTGTACGCATTCAAGCCGATGCAGGCCCGCATGCTTCGTGCATCACGCAGCCGGGTCGATAGTGGCGTCGCACCATCAACGAAGTCGTCTCCGTCATGATCCGAATACTGACGCTCAACGTAAACGCGGGATTCGACCTTTCGCGTCGTCGCTTCATGCTCCCTGCCCTGCGCACGGCGGTTCACGCCGTCAACGCCGACGTGGTGTTGCTGCAGGAAGTCCTTGGGCACCATGCCGGTCATGCCCGCCGGCACCGGCAATGGCCGACGCAGCCGCAGCATGAATACCTGGCCGACACGTTGTGGCCGCACCATGCCTATGGACGCAACGCCGTATTTCCGGCAGGCGAGCAGGGTAACGCCGTGTTGTCGCGCTTCTCGATTTCGATGAGCCGGAATCGCGATGTGTCGATCCGTGGCCACGAACCGCGCGGCTTGCTGCATGCACGACTGGAACTGCCACAAGGCCTCGATCTGCATGTCGTCTGCGTGCATCTTGGCCTGTTCGAACATCATCGCAGGCAGCAGATCGCGTTGCTGCACCATCTGATCGAAACGGATATACCCACGCACGCACCCCTGGTGGTCGCCGGGGACTTCAACGACTGGCGCAGTCGAGGTCACGCTGCCTTGCAGCAGTCGGGGTTGCGCGAGGCGTTCCACACGCTCAATGGACGGCTTGCGCGAACGTTCCCGGCGCGATGCCCGATATTGCCGCTCGACAGAATCTACGTGCGAAACGCTACCGTATGTTCGGCGGAAGTCCTGTCCGCGGCTCCATGGTCGCGATTATCCGATCACGCCGGGCTGATGGCCGGGATCGCATTAAGCGATCTGCATGGCGAATAAACAAAACCTCGTGCTCTTGATGAGTTTGGGAGAAAACACGCGCATTCCACATGGCTTTCGCCAGCATGTCGA
>JAQGOI010000078.1 GCA_028293685.1 Lysobacteraceae bacterium
GTCGAGATCAACGACTCAGGCATCGACGGTACGCACATGGACCTGCAATACGGCAGCCATGTCGTGCAGAACACGCAGGGCGTGGCCAACCTGGCGTCGGTGGATTCGATGCTGCCCATCACCTATGTCGAAGGCGTACCGAATACCGATTGGGGTTCGGGCCACGGCACGCATTGCGCGGGCATCGTCGGCGGGACCGGCGCGCGTTCCAATGGCCTGTACCGCGGAGTTGCACCCGGCGCAAGCCTGGTCGGCTATGGCTCGGGCGCGGTGCTGCTGATCCTCGATGCGGTCGGCGGCCTGGACTATGCGGCCACCAACCAGTTCAGCTATGGCAGCCCCATCCGCGTTGTCAGCAACTCATGGGGTAGTTCGGGCAAATTCGATCCACTGGATCCGGTCAGCATCGCCAGCTACGAGTTGTACAAGCGCGGCATCGTCACCGTGTTCGCGGCCGGCAACGACGGCCCCGGCGAGGACACCCATAACCCGTATGCACAGGCGCCGTGGTCGATATCAGTGGGTGCCAGCGAAAAGGATGCGGTGCTGACGTCGTTCTCCTCGCGCGGCAAGCGCGGCGAAAGCGGCACCTTCACCATGCCCGATGGCAAGAGCTGGACGTATTCCAACGAGCCGACGATCGTGGCACCGGGCGTCGACATCATCTCGACGCGCGATCCTCTGGGCGCACTGCCACCGCTGGCGGCGCAACTGGATGCCGCCACCATCGATCCAGCCTATCTCCCGTTCTATACCAACATGAGCGGTACCTCGATGGCGACGCCGCACGTGGCCGGCATCGTGGCACTGATGCTTGAAGCCAATCCGAACCTGACGCCCGCGCAGGTCAAGGACATCCTCAAGCGCACAGCCACCAACATGACCGGTCGCCTGGCGTGGGAAGCCGGCTCGGGCCATGTCAACGCGTACGAAGCGACGGCTGCAGCGGCAGGCCTGCGCAACGACTACGGAACCACCGTCAATGCGTTGCGCACCTTCAACAGCAATGCGTTGCTGGCGCCGGGCGCTGCGCCGATTCCGTTCTCGATCTTCTTTGCTCCGGTCGGCACGGTCGAAAGCAAGAGCTTCACGGTCGGGCCTGAAGTGGCCTGGGTGGCCGCGCGTGCCGTGACCGACACCAACACCATTGCGGTGGTGCTGACCGATCCCGACGGCAACCGCTATGGATCGGCGATTGCCTTGCCGGTGCTCGGCGACACCGTGGTGGCGGGCGGCCCGGGCAAGGCCGGCACCTGGACGGTGACCGTGCGCGGCATTGGTTCGGTATCGGGAACCGGTCTTGATCCGCTGCAGGTAACGAACGGTTACGCAGCGCCGGGCACGATCGACGGCGAGGTGTCGTTCCTCAACAGCGGCGGTTATACGGGCCTCAACGACATCGCGAATCATCCTGCGCGACAGGCGATCGAGTTCGCCGTCGCCAACCGGTTGGTCGACGGCTATTCGGACAAGCAGTTCCGTCCCGACCAGTACATCAAGCGCAGCGAACTCGCGCAGTTCCTGGTGATGGGCACGAGCGTGCGCCAGCACCTGCCGTTTGACCACAAGCCGACGTTTGCCGACCTGGCGGCTACCGATCCTTCGTATCCATTCGCCGAAGCCGCAGTTGCACGCGGCGCGCCGCTGCGCGATCTCACGCAGACGCAGTACGGCGTCATGGGTCTGTTGAACGGTGCGTTCCGTCCGACCGACAACGTCACCCGGGTCAGCCTGGCGTATTCGCTGGTGCAGAGCCTCGCGTTGCAGAGCCAGGCCGTGGCGTTCGACGGACAACTCACCGCGTTCTACGATGGCAAACGGATCCCCATCGACGACGCTGCACAGATTGCGCCGAGCCTGCGCGGCTATGTCCAGTTCGCGCTGGACCAGGGGCTGATCAACGCGCGCTTCACCGTGACGCAGGGGCCGTACGACCTGCAGCCGACACTGCACGCGTATTTCGACCCGAACAAGCTGGTGACGCGTGCGGCCTACGCGGTGGCGGCCGGGCGTTTCCTCACCGACTACCAGAGTGCCGAGGACTGAGCACCGACATCAGTCCAAGCCACGACGGCCCGGGAAACCGGGCCGTTTTTTTGTCAGCGTTGAGCCGACAGCAGCGGGTACGGATTGATTGGCGTGCCTTTCCACCACTGCTTCTCCGGTCCCAGCGCAAAGATCGCGAAGTGCAGGTGCGGTGCATCGGGGCTTGCGTCACCGGTGCTGCCGACATAGCCGATCACGTCGCCGCGTTTCAGCGGCTGGCCGTCGGCCAGGCCGGGTGCGTAATGATCCAGGTGCGCGTAGTAGTACGCGTAGGTGCCGGTGGGGTCGAACTCATAGATGGTCAGGCCGCCCAGCGCACTGGTGAACAGTTTGGCGACCTTGCCGTCCGACGCCGCCAGCACCGGCGTTCCGCGCGCGGCCATGATGTCCAGGGCTTCGTGTGTGCGTTCGCCGCCGCCGCGTGCATCGGCATAGGTATCGGTGAGCTGGCTCGCCGCGATCCCGGCGACCGGCAGCAACAAACCCAACGGACCAGTGCCGACGGAGTTGGTTACGGGCGGCGAAAGTGCCACTGGCGCAGGCGCTTGTGCCTGCACCGCGGACGCAGGTGCGGACGCGACCGCAGCAGGTGTTCCCGCAACGGCGGGTGGCTTCGACGCCGGTGCAGGTCGCGTGGTTGGAAAGGCAATCGCGTCAGGTTGTCGCGTGCCTGGTGCGAGGCACTGGCCCGTCACCAGGAAGTACACGACGTTCGCACCGACAAGCACGCCTGCCAGGAACAACAGCAAACTCTTCATGTGGCCATCCCGAAGCAATAGTTGCGTCGCACGGCTGATTTATTCCTGCAGCACGGCATTCGTGCCCGGAGCAACCGCTTGCGACAAGGTCATTGCATCCCAGTTGGTCAACCGGATGCAGCCGTGCGATTCGGTCTTGCCGATCTTCGCCGGCTCCGGTGTTCCGTGGATGCCGTAGTGCTCCTTCGACAGGTCGACCCACACGACACCGACGGGATTGTTCGGGCCAGCAGGAATCGTCGCTTTCGAATGCTTGGGGTTGGCGTCCCAGAACAACGCGGGGTTGTAATGGAAAGTCGGATTCCTGGCCACGCCCTTGATCTTCCAGTCGCCCAGCGGCAATGGGTCGTGCACGCTACCCATCGTCGCCGGGAACTGCGCATAGGTTTTTCCCGCTGCATCGACCAGGCTCACGGTGGCATCGGATTTGTCGACGACAACCTTGTCGGCTTTCGGGACATCCGAACCGCCAGTGACGTTCGGCACCAGGATCTGATCGCCAGCGACGAACGTTTTGCCAGGATTGAGCCGGGAAAGCAGCGCCGGGCTCGCATGGAACCGTTCCCCCAACGCTTCCCGCACGGACGTAAAGCCCAAGGTCGAAAGCTTCGATTTTTCCATCATGTCCGACGGAATCGGCTCGAATGGCCCGGCGACATCGACGTCCATCAACGTGTAGGTGATCAGCGCCGGTTGGACGTCGCGGTTGAGCGCGTTCCAGGTATCGGCATCGAGCGATCCGCTGACGGCGATCCCGTTGGCCGCCTGGAAGCCGGCGATCGCGCGCCGTGTGTTGGAGCCGCCGGCTCCGTCGATTTCGCCCGGTGAAAAATGCGCGCGATCCAGCAGGATCTGCGCTCGCAATGACGCTGCCTTGCCCTCGACGGTCGTCGAATTGACCTTGTCGGCCAGCGAGGAAGAAGCCGTCGTCGTCGGCGCAGTTGCCGCCTGCGCGGGGAGGGTCTGTTCGGCGGGCGCGGGCTGTTGGGCGGATGCGCCGAGCGTCGCGGAAGCGAGCATGGTCGCACTGGCCAACGTCAGAAGACGGAGATCATTACTGCGCTGTTTCATGAGGGACCTGCCTATAAAGGAAGGTCAATGCTGCGTGAGCTCAGCGCGACGAAGCGTGAAGGGCCGCCACCGGTTCAGCTGCCGCTGTGCCTTGGCCGCCGCAGTCAAGAAAATGCGAGTTTGCCAGCCATGCGCGATCCGGATAGTACGCAAACAGCAGCTGGCCCTGCTTGAGGCTGTCGATCACCGCGTGTGCAACCTGCGGACGCACTGCGGGGCAGCCGTAGCTCCTGCCCAACCGGCCTTGCTTCAACGCCAGCAACGGATCGACATACCACGCGCCGTGGATGACCAGCGCCCTTGAACGTGCGTGGTCGTTGACGCCCGGTTCCAGCCCATCCATCCGCAACGAATAGCCGTTGTCGCCTTCGTAGGTTTCGGCCGTGGTGAACAACCCAAGACTGGACTGCAGGCTGCCATCGACGTTGGAGAATGTGCGTGCGAGATCCTCGCCACTGCCGCGTCCGTGGGCCACGTATTCGTCGAACAGCAGCCGCACCTGTTGCATGTCGAACACCCACAACCGGCGCTGTGTCGACGGCCGCGTGTAGTCGATTACCGCAAGGCGCGAGTCAGCCGTTGCCGCACCTCGACGGATCGCGCAGGTCCGTGCCCGGAGTGCCAGGTTGAGCACCGCCGGATCGACACTCGGCGCCGCGGCACTCAGGCGATGGAACAGGGCAGGGTCGTGCACATCGTCATGGCCGTAGATCGTATTACCGGCCATGGGCGGAGGCGTTGTCACCGTAATCCGCGGCGTCTGGCCTCGATGGGCCACCTCGGCCACACAGGCTGCCAACAAGGCGGTTGCCGCCAAGTAGAGAATTCGACGCATGACACAGGGTAGCCCGGCATCAGCGCCGAGTACCTGAACCCGCCTCCCATTCCCGGGAAACCGGCCGCGTCGCGCCATAATCGAACCCGGAGGTGCGCCCATGCACGGTGGTGGTCTTGAACTCGCGCTGGTCTTCCTGCTCGCCGCAGTGATCGCCGTGCCCATATTCAAGCGCGTGCGCCTCGGCGGGGTGCTGGGTTACCTCGCAGCCGGCGTTGCCCTGGGCCCGTACGGCTGGCGCGTGGTGAGCGATGCCGCCCCCGTCCTGGGTGCAAGCCAGATCGGCGTTGTGATGCTGCTGTTCGTTATTGGCCTGGAACTGTCGCCCGCGCGGCTGCGCGTCATGCGCAAGCCGGTATTCGGCGCCGGCGGGTTGCAGGTCGCGTTGTCGTCGCTGGTGCTCGGCGCATTGGCGGCCGCTGCAGGGTTGGGATGGAAGGCAGCGGTCATCGTCGGCGGCGGCCTTGCCCTATCGTCGACGGCGATTGGGCTGCAGCTGCTGGCCGAGCGCAAGGCGCTCACCAGCGACCACGGACGACTGGGCTTCGCGATCCTGCTGTTCCAGGACCTGGCGGCCATCCCGTTGCTCGCAGCCATTCCACTGTTTGCCAGCGTGAGTGGACAAACCGCAGCGCAACCCATCGCGTGGATTGCGGTCAAGGCCGTGCTGGCCATTGCGGCGCTGGTGTTTGGTGGTCGGTTGCTGCTGCGCCAACTGTTCCGGATCGTCGCGCGCACGCGAATGCCGGAAGTGTTCACGGCAACAGCGCTGCTCGTCGTGCTTGGAAGCGCATGGTTGATGCAGATCGCCGGGCTGAGCATGGGCCTGGGTGCATTCCTGGCGGGCGTGCTCCTGGCCGATTCAGAGTTCCGTCACGAACTCGAAGCCCAGATCCAGCCGTTCGAAGGTTTGTTGCTGGGGCTCTTCTTTATGGCCGTCGGCATGAGCATCAACCTGACCCGCGTCATGGCCGAACCGATGACGATTGTCGTGGGTGTCGCCGCACTGATGGCCATCAAGTTTGCAGTGCTGTTCGCCGTGGGTTTGCGACCTGGCCGCCTGGACGTGCGTGAGGCCTTGCTGCTGGCGAGCGTGCTGGCACTTGGCGGGGAATTCGCGTTTGTGGTGTTTGGCGAAGCGCAAACAGCCGGCCTGCTCGATGCGGTGCTGCGCGATCGGCTGGTCGCCATCGTCGGTGTATCGATGGCGTTGACGCCGCTGTTGTTGATTGGGATGACACGGATACTGGGGAAAAAAGCGAAACCGGAACGCGCATACGACCGCATCGAGGACCAGCACGCTCAAGTGCTGATCGCTGGATTCGGCCGTTTCGGGCAGATCGTCGCGCGATTGCTGCTGGCGCAACACATCCGCTTCGTGGCGATCGAACACAGCCCGGAGCAGGTCGACTTCGTGCGCAGGTTCGGCAACCAGATCTACTACGGCGATCCCTCGCGACTGGAGTTGTTGCGCGCGGCCGGCGCCGCCACCGTCAAGGTCTTCGTCATTGCCATCGATGACGTCGAGACCAACCTCAAGGCCGTCCGCCTGATCCGTTCCGAATTCCCCGCGGCCATCGTCATCGCGCGCGCACGCAACCGCCGCCATGCATGGGAACTGATGGACCTGGGCGTGGAGGTAGTGCGCGAAACGTTCTTCTCCAGTCTCTTCATGGGTACGCGTGTCCTGATGGCACTTGGCGTACCACAGGCCGTGGCCGAGCAGCGCGCGCAACGCTTTCGCGAGCACGACGAAAGCCTCCTGCGCACACAACACCTCGTGTACGACGACGAGGCGGCGCTCGTGCAGACTTCACAGGAAGCGCGCAAGGATCTCGAGCAGCTGTTTGCCGCCGACCTTGGCGAAGGCGTACTGGGTGGAATGGTGAATCGCGGGGAAAAGGAACCTGCGCCTTGAAGCGCTGGAGTCCGCAGCATTGCCTATAAGGGGCCTGGAACCATGTCTTCAGTTCCAGTCGACAGGACCAGCCAATCCTTCAATGCGCATCGATGCATCGTTGCGACCCACCATCGCCAATAGCGAAGGACCGCTCGGTCCACTGAAGGATTTCAAACACCTGGAGCGCACGCGACCGGGTGATCCGCTTTCGTCAGGTTCGCGATCCTCGTCGAATATGGCGATGGCGCTCAACGGTTGAGCTTCGGACGCTTTGGGCGTCAAACACACCAGATATCGG
>JAQGOI010000020.1 GCA_028293685.1 Lysobacteraceae bacterium
GCCGGAACCCCGCCAGTACCGCGGGCAGATCGTCCACCCACTGCAGGCACAGGTTCGAGAACAGTACATCGACACAGCCCTCGACCAACGGCAACGCGGCGGCATCGGCGCATACGCGCTGGACGTCTCGGCGCAGCGGATGCCAGCGTCGTGTTTCGGCGCGCGCGCGCAACATCGGCATGGCCAGGTCCAAAGCCAGTACCCGTGCCTTTGGCCATCGTTGCTGCATCGAGGCCGCTGCGCGTCCCGGGCCGCAACCGATGTCGACCAGCACCTGCGGCGGCGTTGGCGCGCGTTGCTCCATGTAACTCAACGAATCGAGCAGATGCGCCTCGACGTCGTGCTGCAACGTGGCGGCGGCATCGTAGGACCGCGCAGCCCGCGCGAATGCACGGCGGACCTGGCGACGGTCGAAAAGATCGCTGGTCATCACGCGTCCACGCCGCTGGTATCGTCATCGAGAAACGACACCAGCTGCGTGGCTACCGCATCAGCGTGGGTCAGGAACGGCGCATGCCCCGCGTGCTCGACCACATGAAACCGTGCACGAGGCGCCATGGCCGCTGCCGCCTGCATTGCGCGCGGATCCACCAGGCGATCGCGCCGACCGGCAAGCCACAGGCTCGGCATGGTGAGCCCCTGCACGGCGGCGCGCAGATCGGCGGTCTGCAGGACGCGCAGGCCGTCGGCGAGTACGTCCGCCGTCGGTGCGCCGCGCGTCAACAGGTCATCGCGCAATGCGCGCATTTCATCTTTGGCATGGTCGGACCCGAACGCTTCCAGTGCGACGAAGCGTTCCAGCGTGCCGCGGTAATCGCTGCGCAGGCCGTCGGCAAAGTCGCTGAACACCTCCGCCGACACGGCGTAGGGCCATGGATCCCCGTGATCCCCGGATCGAACGAAACGCGGGCTTGCACACACCATCGCCAATCGCGTCACTGGCGTTGCAGCACGGCTTGCGGCATGCAGGGCGACCAGTCCGCCCAGCGACCAGCCGCACCACGGCGCAAGTGGCACCTGCGCGGCGATGGCATCCGCGCACGCAGCCAGCGTCATCGGCACGCCGCTGTCGCGACTGAACCCATGACCCGGCAGGTCGACGACATGCAACGTGAAGCGATCGCGCAGGCGCGCGACGAGCGGGCCGAAGACACCGCCGTGCATCGCCCATCCGTGCAGGAGCACCAGCGGCGGACCGGTGCCGGTTACCTGGATGTGCAAGCCACTCATGCCGGCGGACAACGCGATTCGGATCCCGCTGCGCATACCAGCGACGGCACCGCCCGCACAAGGCAGAGCGCGCAGGTCACCACACTCACGCCGGGGACAGTGACGCGTGCGCTGGACTGCGGACGCCAGAGGACTCGGACGCGCCGGATAGGGCTTCCAGCAAGCCATCGACGTCGGCTTCGCTATGGGCGGCGCTCAACGTGATCCGCAACCGGGCACTGCCGTCGGGAACCGTCGGCGGGCGGATCGCGGTGACCCAGTAGCCGCGCACTTCCAGCGCCTGTGCCAGCGCGTTCGCGCGTGCGTTGTCGCCGCACAGCAACGGCTGGATCGGCGTGGTCGAAGGCAGCAGCGAGAATCCGCGCTGCGCGGCGCCGTCACGAAACCGGCCGATCAGCGCACGCAGTCGCTCACGCCGCCAGTGATCCTTGCGTGCCAGCGCGATGGCGGCGAGCGAAGCCGATGCCAATGCCGGTGGCAATGCGGTCGTGTAGAGATAGGGCCGGGCGGTTTCCGACAGATGCTGGATGAGGCCCGCATCGCCGACCAGCACGGCGCCGTAGCCGCCGAGCGCCTTGCCCAATGTCATCAGCTGCAGCGGCACCTGCGTCGCATCGAGCTTGGCCGCGGCCACGCTGCCGCGGCCTTCCGGGCCGATGACGCCGATGCCGTGCGCGTCATCGACATACAGCAGCGCCTGTTGCACGCGCGCTGCCAGCACCAGCTGCCGCAGCGGCGCGATGTCGCCATCCATGCTGAAGACGCCATCGGTGGCGAGCAGCGCCGCGACATCCGGCAACGTGCGCAGCTGGCGGACCGCACCCTCGACATCGCCGTGCGGATAGCGCCGCAGTTTGCAGCCCGCCAGCCGCGCGGCATCGATCAGGCTGGCGTGGTTGAGCTTGTCCTGCACGCACAGGTCGTCTTCGCCCAGCAGTCCCTGCACGACCGCGAGGTTGGCCAGGTAGCCGCTGCCGAAAAGCAGCGCGCGCGGTGCGCCGAGCCAGTCGGCACAGGCGCGCTCCAGCGCTTCATGCTCGGCGTGGTGGCCGCAGACCAGGTGCGAGGCGGTGCCGCCCGCGCCCTGGCTGGCCGCCGTGTGCTGCAGCGCGCCGGCGACGGCGAACTGTTGCGACAGTCCCAGGTAATCGTTGCTGCAGAAATTCAGCAGCCAGCGGCCGCCGCCGCTTCCATCCAACACTTGGCAGCGCACGCCATCGCGTCGCGTGACCGTGCGCCGGGTGCGCGAGCGACCGAGGGCTTCGCGTTGCAGGCGCAGTGCTTCGACGCGATCGGACAGCTGCGTGCGTGGCATGCGTCAGACCCGCGCCGGGCTGTCGGTGATCGTCGTGTGCACGGTGTCCATATGCGCATGATCGACGGGCGCGGATGCCACGGGCATCGGCCGCAGGCCCAGGCGCTCGAACAACGCACGATCGCGCGCCGTGTCCGGATTGCCGGTCGTGAGCAGCTTCTCGCCATGGAAGATCGAGTTCGCACCAGCGGCAAAGCACAGCGCCTGCAGCTCGTCGGACATGCTTTCGCGACCGGCCGACAGGCGCACCATCGATCGCGGCATCAGGATGCGCGCCACGGCAATGGTGCGCACGAATTCGAACGGGTCGAGCTCGGCGGCATCCGCCAGCGGCGTGCCCTCGACGCGGACCAGGCGATTGATCGGCACCGAATCCGGATGCGCCGGCAGCGTCGCCAGCGCCTGCAGCAGGCCGGCACGCTGATCGCGTGTTTCACCCATGCCGACGATGCCGCCGCAGCAGGTTTTCATGCCGGCATCGCGCACGTGCGAAAGCGTATCGAGCCGATCCTGGAATGCGCGCGTGTGGATGACCTCGCCGTAGAACTCCGGCGCCGTGTCGAGGTTGTGGTTGTAGTAATCCAGGCCCGCCGATTTCAACGCCTGCGCCTGGGTGTCGCTCAGCATGCCCAGCGTCGCACAGGTTTCCAGGCCGAGCGCTTTCACTTCGCGGATCATCGCCGCGACCTTCGGAATGTCGCGATCCCTGGGCGAACGCCAAGCCGCACCCATGCAGAAACGCGACGCGCCGGCATCCTTCGCTTGCT
>JAQGOI010000118.1 GCA_028293685.1 Lysobacteraceae bacterium
ACCCTGAGCGTCCGGCGGATCGGATCCAAGTGTCAGTCCACCAGACGGCCGGCAAACCCGGGGCATGGCCCCGGGTCCGTGGATCCGAGCAGCAGGCTCAGTCGCGTTCCTGCGCCGCGCGCGTATCGGGATTGCCCGAGTAGCGCCAGGCAACCGGAGCGTGCTCCGGCAAGTCGATCGCCGGCAGGCCCTTGGCCTTGAGCGCGGCGTTGGCGGCAGCCAAGTCGGTGTCGCGCAGCTTGCCGAAGTCGGTCTCGACGTCGGCAAGCTCGCGCTCCAGCGAGCCGGTGTAGGCGATCAGCGTGGCCGATGGCTTGCCTTCATACGACATCAGCCCGCCGTAGAGTTGATCCATATGCTCGCGCAGGCGTTCCTCGCCGGTGATGGCGCCGCCTTCCTTGGTCGCGACGATCTGCTTGCGGATGACGTCGGCCTTGTCGGCCAGTGCAGTCAGCTGCGTGCGCAGGGCATCGCCTTCGGGCAGTTTCTGCGCGGCTTGTCCCGCGCCGCTGCGCACCGACTGGATGCGCGCGACCAAGTCGCTCATGCGGCCGAACATCGCATGCACCTTCATCGTGGCGTCGAACTGCGCTTTACGGTCGGCGACGGTGAAAGGTGAGCGCGGATCGAGGACGACATTGATCTTGTCCTCGTATACGTGATCGCCCTTGGTCATGCGCACCGTGTACGTGCCTGGCGGAACGCGTGGACCCTGCGTGGCGCTGCCCGCAATCGATGCGGCCGGCGGCACCAGCGGCGGCTTGACGTTCATCGGCCACGCGACGCGATTGATGCCGCGCCGCTTGCCGGCCGGCAGTGTGTCGACCACCTGACCTTGCGCATCGAGCACTTCCAGCTTGAGCGGCCCGAACAGGTGCCGGCCTTTCTGGTAGTAGGTGACCGTGACGTCGTTCGATGCATTCGTACCCGCATAGCCGGCGTCGCCTTCGGGCCAGCCGCCGAATGTACTGATGCGCTGCTGCTCGGGACGCGTCGGCAGGAACGCCGCTTCCTGCTGCAGGATCGCCGGTGTCAGCGAGCGCAGCGGGGTAAGGTCGTCGATGATCCAGATGCCGCGACCATGCGTGGCCAGCACGAGATCGCCATCGCGCGGCTGCACGACAAGATCGCGCACCGCCACTGCCGGGAAATCGCCGCCCTTGAACTGAGCCCACGTCGCGCCGTCGTCGGGTGAAATCCACAGGCCGAACTCGGTGCCGGCGAACAGCAGGCCGCGCCGCACGGGATCCTCGCGCAACACGTGCGCATAACCCTTGATGCCCTTGGTCTGCGAGGCGTTTGCCAGCGCCTGCCAATGGGAGCCGTAGTCGGTGGTCTTGTACAGCATCGGCGTCATGTCGCCGAAGGTGTGGCGGTCGAAGGTGACGTACGCGGTGCCTGCGTCGAAGCGCCCGGCATCGATGTACGACACCCATGAGTTCGCAGGCACACCCGCGCCCGCGGTCACGTTCTTCCACGACCTGCCGCCATCGCGGCTGACCTGGACGTTGCCGTCGTCGGTGCCGACCCACAGCACATTGCTGTCCTTTGGCGACTCGCTGATGCCGTAGATCGTGGTGTGCATTTCGGCTGCGGAATTGTCGACGGTGATGCCGCCCGACTGCTCCTGCAACTGCTTCTGCTTGTCGTTGCTGGTCAGGTCGGGCGAGATTCGATCCCAGGTCTGGCCGTGGTCGCGCGTGCGGAACAGGAACTGCGAGCCGATGTACAGCGTGTTCTTGTCGGTCGGGGACAACGCGATCGGCGCATTCCAGTTCCAGCGCAGCTTTTCCTTGTAGTTGGCGCGCGGCTGGATGTCCCGGTACTCATGCGTCACGCGGTTGACACGGCCGATGTTGCCGCCTTGCGATTCGGCATAGATGAACGTGTGATCCGAGGGATCCGGGAACATCCAGAAGCCGTCGCCACCGAACATGTTTTCCCAGCGCGAATTGGTGATGCCGCCGGGATAGGAGGAATCACCGACCCAGGAACTGTTGTCCTGCAGGCCGCCATAGACGTGGTACGGATCGTCGTTGTCGACACTCACGTGATAGAACTGCGACACCGGAAGGTTGTTCGCTTTCCACCAGCGGTTGCCGCCGTCCTTGGACAGCCACAGGCCGCCATCGTCACCGGCAATGACCTTCTGCGGATCTTTCGGATCGATCCACACGTCGTGGAAATCGCCATGCGCGCCGCCGCCGACATTGGCGAACGTCTTGCCGCCATCCAGGCTCTGGATCAGCGCAAGGTCCGGCTTGAAGATGCGGTCGGGATTGGTCGGGTCGACGATGAGGTTGGCGAAGTAGAACGGACGCCACACCATCATCTGGCTGTCGTCGCGGCGATCCCAGGTCTTGCCGCCGTCGTCGGAGCGGTACAGCGCGCTCTTGACGGCTTCGACGAACGCATACACGACGTTCGAATTCGAAGGCGCCACTGCAAGCGCGATGCGGCCGTAGGGCTTTGCCGGCAGTCCGCCACCGGTGACTTCGGACCAGCTCCTGCCGCCGTCGGACGAGCGGTACAGGCCGCTGCCCGATGGCACATCGGCGCTGTCACCCCCAGAGCGGAACGTCCAGCCCTTGCGGCGGAAATCCCACAGCGATGCGAAGACGATGCCAGGATTCTTCGCGTCCACGCTCATGCCGCCGCAACCGGTCGAACCGTTGCCGCCCTTGAGCACCTGCGTCCACGATTTGCCGCCGTCGCTGGTGCGGTACACACCGCGATCGGGCGAATCGCTCCAGAGTTTGCCGGTGACGCACGCCAGCACGGTATTGCCGTCGCGCGGGTCGACTGCAAGCTTGACGATGCGCTCGGACTGCGGGAGGCCGACGTTGTTCCAGGTTTCCCCGCCGTCGGTGGAGTGATACACGCCATTGCCGATTGATACCGAGCCGCGGGTCCATGCTTCGCCGGTGCCGACCCAGACGTTGTCGGTGTCGTGCGGATCCAGCGCGATCGCGCCGACCGACTGCACCGGCTGCTTGTCGAACTTCGGCCTGAAGGTCGTGCCGCCGTCGGTGGATTTCCAGATGCCGCCGCTAGCCGCGCCGACGTAAAGGACGGTGTCGCCGTTCTTGCCGTGGGCGCCAGTGACGGCGGCGATACGACCGCTCATCGCGGCCGAACCGATGTTGCGTATGCCAAGTCCGGAGATGACGCCCTGGTCGAAGCCGGATTTTGTCTGCGATGGCGCCTGCGCTTGTGCAGGCAGGGTCTGCACGACGCCGGTGGCCAGCGCGAGCAATATGAGGGAACGATGCATGGTGATCTCCGGCTCAGCGCTTGGCAGTGGGGAAGGAGAACATCGCCGCATCGACCGGCTTGTTCAATTCAGCGGACTCGACATGGTTCTGGCCCTGCTCGAACGGGAAGTAGACACCGTCGACTTTTTCGTATTCGCCGACATCGGTGGTCTGTACCTGTTCCTGCCCACGCACGATGCGGTGGTCGACAACGCGTATTTCAAGGAACTGGTCGGGATCCAGATAGATGACGCGGCTGTCGCCGTTCTTGAACGTCACGCGCAACTTGTGTGCGTCGGTGCCATCGATGTCCTCGGTGCCGAGGTATTCGATGCGCTCGCCCTTCTTCTGGGCGTCGAGCAGCGGCCCGGCGATATCGGCCGACTGCACCAGGTCCTTGGTGTCGTCGCCGCTGAGCTTCTGCGGATCGCGACGACCTTCGAACGGATTGATCGCCCAGGCCTGCTGCCCATCCCACGACTGGACGGCTGTCAGGCCTTGCAACGACATTTCCTGGCGGAACATCCCCTTTGACTGCGCGTCGGGCGCCATGGCGAAGGTTTCGGTCTTGGCTTCCAGACCACCGCCCAACCGCATCTTGCCCAGCGTGTGCATCGAGGTGACGGCGCGCAGCTTGTCGGCGCCGCCCCGAGCCTGAAGGTTTTTGGCGACCAGCTCATCGGCGGTGACCCCCAACGCCGGCAGCGACGAAGCGGCCAATCCGGCCACCAGTGCAAAACGCAGCAACATGATCGATCTCCCAAGGGCGCCTGGACGGAGCCGTCGGGCGAGCTTACCGGTCGCCGGGCGCAAGGGTTAAGGCCGGAAGTCATGGGGCGCCGCGATTAATTCCAAATGGCGACGCATCGCAGCGCGCCGCCGGCGCCTTGAGCCACGGATGCGGGTGGTTGGCCCCTCGAAGGCTGACTTCCTGCTCGCCCTGGCTGGCCCTTACCAGTCCGTGGGCCGGTAGTCCTTGAGAAACTGTCCCCACACATGCTCGCCAGTGTTGAGCCCGCTGATGATCGGGTCGACGATGCGCGCCGCGCCATCGATGATGTCCAGTGGTGGGTGGAAACGTTCCTCCACCGTCTTGCGCGCGGCCAGCTCGGCCGGATCTTCATCCGTGACCCAGCCGGTGTCGACGCTGTTCATGTGGATGCCGTCGCCGTGGTAATCGGCTGCGGCCGTGCGCGTCATCATGTTCAGCGCCGCCTTGGCCATGTTCGTGTGCGGATGGCGGGTGGTCTTGAAGTTGCGATAGAACTGGCCTTCGACAGCGGACACGTTGACGATGTGCTTGTCACGATCGCCGGTCCGCAGCATCAGCGGCTTCAGGCGCGCGTTGATGATGAAGGGTGCGATCGCGTTGACCAGCTGTACTTCAAGCAACTCGACCGATGGCACTTCGGCCATCAGCAGTCGCCAGGAATTGCGCCCGCGCAGGTCCACCTGCTGCAGGTCCTGGTCGAGCCGTCCATCGGGGAACAGGTGTTTCTGGCCAAGCAACTCGTCGGCCAGCAACGGGATCTGCGACAGCTCGGCTGGGCTCAGCAGGCCTGCTTTCCCGGTAAGGGCGACACCGATGGTGCGTTGTGTGGTCGCGGTGGCTTGTATCGACGCGTTGTCCGGCAGGATGTCGCAACCGCGCATGCCTTCATAGCTTCCGATCAGCTGCCGGACGGCCTGCGGCGTGTCTTTCAGGGCAGCGGTTTCGCTGGCCATCATGTGCGCATAGAACTCCGGCGGTCGGCGCACCGTCTGGCAGGCATTGTTGATGATGAAATCCAGCCGTGGCAGATGGGCGGTCAGCTCGCGGCAGAATGCTTCGACGCTGGGCGTGTGGCGCAGGTCGAGCCCGAACACTTCCAGGCGATGCGACCACTGCGCGAAGTCCGGCTCCTGCGCATAGCGCGCCGCGGAATCGCGAGGGAAACGCGTGGTGACGATCAACCGCGCGCCGGCCCGCAGCAACTTCAAACCCGCCTGGTAGCCGATCTTGACGCGCCCGCCGGTCAGCAGCGCCACGCGGCCGGTGAGGTCACAAAGTTCCGTACGCTTGGCGAAATTGAACTCGGCGCAAGCTGGGCATAGCTGGTCGTAAAAATGATGGATCCGTGTGTACTTCTGCTTGCAGACATAGCAGTGGCGCAGCTCGGGCGATTCCCGCGTCGTCTCGTCCGATGGTGCCTCCTGCGCCAACGCGGGCGGGAAGTAGTTTGGAGTCGTGAAGACCGGACGCCGCCGCAGCGCGCGAATTCCCGTCTGATCGAGCAGCGCATCGGCGCGACGGATGTTGTCGGCATTGCGTTCGCGTTCGCGCTGCTTGAGCTTGAGTCGGCGCAATCCGGGATCAGGCTGGTACACCCTGGCGACCGCGTGATGCAGGCGTGCGCGCTCGTCCGCAGGCAGCGCGTCGAGCACGGTGCGGTCGGCAGCGATGGATTCCAGCAGGGTCACGGCGTTCCGTAACCGCTGTTGGAGGCCGGTTTCGCTGGGAAGATCGGGAGCGTCGTTGGTCATGGCGATTTTGCGAATGGGGGGCAAGCTGTCTGGTGGGCAAGTAAAGAAAACGGGCCGCAGCGCGGCCCGTTCCTTGAACCCGTGAACATGTTCGAAGCCGTTATTTCTTGAGCCCCGCGTCCTTGCGCAGTTCCTCGGCACGGTCGGTCCGTTCCCACGAGAACGCCGTCGCCGTCTGCTTCTTGCCCTGGCCGTCAAGGTAGGTGACTTCTCTCGGCTTGCGACCGAAGTGGCCATACGCCGCCGTCGCCTGGTACACCGGATGGATCAGGTCGAGCATCTTGACGATGCCGTACGGGCGCAGGTCGAAGTGACGGCGGATCAGCTTCTCGATCTGCTCGTCGTCGATCTTGCCGGTGCCGAACGTGGTGACCGAGATCGACGTCGGCTCGGCCACGCCGATCGCGTAGGACACCTGCACTTCGCACCGGTCGGCGATGCCGGCGGCGACGATGTTCTTGGCGACATAGCGCGCGGCGTAGGCCGCAGAACGATCGACCTTGGATGGATCCTTGCCGGAGAACGCGCCGCCGCCATGACGGGCCATGCCGCCGTAGGTGTCGACGATGATCTTGCGACCGGTCAGACCACAGTCGCCGACGGGGCCGCCGATCACGAAGATGCCGGTCGGATTGATATGCACCTTGTTCTTCGGCAGCTTGTCGAGCATCGCCTTGGGCAGCACGGGCTTGAGGATGTGCTCGAACACGCCTTCGACCAGGTCCTTATGCTTGATGTCGGGATCATGCTGTGTCGACAGGACGACAGCGTCCAGGCCGATCACGTTGTGCACGTGGTCGTAGCGCAACGTCACCTGTGACTTCGCATCGGGACGCAGCCACGGCAGCTTGGAATTCTTCTGCTTGCGGACCTTGGCCTGCTGCTCGACCAGGCGGTGCGCGTAATAGATGGGCGCCGGCATGAATTCCGGAGCTTCGTTGCAGGCATAGCCGAACATCAGGCCCTGGTCGCCGGCACCCTGTTCTTCGGGCTTCTTGCGATCGACGCCCGCGGCGATGTCGACCGACTGCTTGCCGATCAGGTTGAGCACGCCACAGGTGGCGCCGTCGAAGCCGACGTCCGAATCGGTGTAGCCGATGTCGCAGATGACCTTGCGCGCAAGCGACTCGATGTCGACCCATGCCGAGGTGGTGACTTCACCCGCAACGATCGCCACGCCGGTCTTGACCATGGTCTCGCACGCCACGCGCGCGCCCTTGTCCTTGGCGATGATCGCGTCGAGCACGGCATCGGAAATCTGGTCGGCGACCTTGTCCGGATGACCTTCGGACACGGATTCGGAAGTGAACAAATAGCTGGACATCGCGCGGGACTCCGGGGAGAAAGTGTTTCATCCTTCAATGCGGATGAAAGGATGGCCGCGCATGATACACGGCGGGTCTGGCGTGCGCATTGTCCGCCAGGTGGGGGTTCAGGCATTCAGCTATTCAGGTTGAGTATCCGGCCGCGGGTCACGCCGCCCGCAACAGCGGTGCGCCGGCGATGAGCGCATCGAAATAATCGCGGGTGATGTCCAGTTGTGCTCTGGCGGTCTCGGCGCGGTTCACCACGGCCCGGAAACCTGCACGCTGGTCGACGCTGACGTCGCTGTGATCCTTGGCATACCAGCCCAGGTGCTTGCGCGCGATGCGTACGCCGGCGGGTTCACCATAAAACGCGTGCAGCTGTTCGAGATGTCCCAGGAGCGCGTCGCGCACGTAAGTCAATGACGGTTCGGGCAGCAGTCGACCTGTTGCAAGGTAATGCGCGATCTCACCGAAGATCCACGGGCGACCCTGTGCGGCGCGACCCACCATCACCGCGTCGCAGCCGGTTTGCCTCAACACCCATGCAGCCTTCTCGGGCGAGTCGATGTCGCCATTTGCAATCACGGGGATCGACAACTCAGCTTTGATCGCCGCCATGGTGTCGTATTCCGCGACGCCGGTGTACTGCTGGTCGCGCGTGCGGCCGTGCACGGCGAGTGCGGCAATGCCGGCACCCTGTGCGATGCGGGCGATCACCGGCGCGTTGCGATGGTCGGCATCCCAGCCGGTGCGGATCTTCAACGTGACCGGTACGTCGACCGCCTGCACGACGGCTTCGAGGATCGCCGCGACCAGTGTCTCGTCACGCATCAGGGCGGATCCCGCCCAGGCGTTGCAGACCTTCTTCGCCGGACACCCCATGTTGATGTCGATCAGCTGCGCGCCATGGTCGACGTTGTAGCGGGCCGCATCGGCCATGACGGCTGGATCGGTGCCCGCGATCTGCACGCTGACCGGATCCGGTTCGCCGACGTGATCCATGCGTCGCAGTGATTTTTCGGTTTTCCAGAAACGCGGGTCGCTGATCGTCATCTCCGACACCGCCAGGCCTGCGCCCATGCGTTTGCACAGCAGCCGAAAAGGCTTGTCCGTCACGCCCGCCATGGGTGCGAGGATGACCTTGGGTTCGATCAGGTAGGGCCCCAGACGCATCGGTACATTGTAGCGATCGCGCTGGTTGCCCCGCTCAGGCGTCGCGGGCGACAACCCGGTTGCTGCCGTCGCGCTTGGCCTGTTGCAGCCGCCGATCGGCGCTGCGTAGCAGGGAGGACAGATCGGAACCATCCTGCGGCCAGGCCACCAGTCCGGCGCTGAAGGTCAGGCGCTGTGGCTCACTTCCCGACTCGGGCAGGAACGGCCGTTCGGACAACGCTCGCCGCAAACGATCGGTTCTCTCCCAGGCACTTCCAATCGGGCATTGCAGCACCAGCACGAACTCCTGGCCGCCGATCCGCGCCAGGTGCTCGCGTGGCTCCAGCATGTCGCCAAAGGTCTGTGCGATCAGCCGCAATGCACGGTCGGCATCGCGCGGGCCGATTTCGTCGTTGACGCGACGGAACCGGTCCATGTCGATCAAGGCCAGCGTCAGCGAGCCTTCGCCCGTGCGTGCGCTGTCGAAAAGCCGCGGCATGCGCTGCGAAAGCCACAGGCGATTGGGCAGGCCGGTGAGGCCATCGGTCCCGGACAGCTCCACCAGCCGCTGCATGCGGTGGACGATGGTGATCGTGAGCAGCCCGGTCAACAGCAGCAGGATCAGGCGCTCGACCTGGGTGTCGACGGAGACCGTCCCGTAGTCGAGGGACACGAGCTGATCGGGCGCGCTGATCGATGCCAGCGCCATCCACAGCAGGGCGTACTGCACGATGGCCAGCGACGTGACATAAAGCGTGAGCCTCCCGTCGTTGCGAAGCGCGGTCATGACGATGCCGATCGAATAGAAACCCCAGACCACCAGGCTATTGAGGCCGGCGGCGCGATCGCCCATGGCGAGCAGCGCCAGTACGGCGGTCGTCGTCGAGATGTCGTAGGTACCGGTTGCGTAAGGCAACCAGCCATGACGGCGCGGATCGCGCGCGAGCGCCAGCCAGAGTTGCGCCATGATGTTGATGAAGACCGCCGCAGCCAGGCCGATCAGCGTCTCGCTCACCTTGGCGTGGTTGAGGGCCGCCACGAGCGGCAACAGAAGAATCACGGCAGACAGCAGGGCGCGGATGCGGGCGACCAGGCGTTCGCCGCCCGCGCCCAGCTCCAGCATGAGTTCGTCCGGACGTGCCAGTAGTTTGCCGATCAGCTCGGAAAGCGATTGCAACCGTCTGCGCACCTGATCCATTGGACATGCTCCCCCGGGCCCGTGCGCAGCATAGCCGCGCCGGGCGGGCCTCGCTGTTGGTGCTGTCCGGAGGGCGCCTATGCCGTGGCGTCACTCGTGCCGTCGGTACACTGCGGCGCGCGTCGTCATGAGGAGAAGATCGTGGAATATCGTCGTCTGGGATCGTCGGGCCTGCAGTTGTCGGCGTTGTCGTTCGGGGCCTGGGTGACGTTCGGAAACCAGGTCGGACGCAGCGCCGCACGCGAGTTGATCGCGCTGGCATGGGATCACGGCATCAATTTCTTCGACAACGCAGAGACTTATGCCAGTGGCGAGGCGGAGCGGGTGATGGGCGACGTGCTCGCCGATCTGCGCCTGCCACGCGACGGCTGGTGCGTGTCGAGCAAGGTGTTCTTTGGCGCGGC
>JAQGOI010000151.1 GCA_028293685.1 Lysobacteraceae bacterium
CGGCGGATGCGATAGCCGATCGCGGAGCCGGTGGGCTCGAAGTTCTCGTATTGCCATGTCGTGCCGGTCATCGGGCTGCCTTGTGTTGCTATGCCGCCCTTCGCGTGAACGCAGGCATGGCGGTGTCGGAGAGGCGCGGATTGTAGCGGAGCGTTCGTGCCGGGCCCGCTCACGCATGAACGCTAGAATGCGCGTCCTGCCGCCGCCGATACCGCGCCGATGACCGCCTGGTCGCTCGATCAAGCCCGCAAGACCTATTCGATGCCGCACTGGTCGGAAGGCTATTTCGACATCGACGCGTCCGGACGCGTCGTGGCGACCCCGCGCACCGACGGGCCGACGATCGCTTTGGCCGATGTTGTCGATGCGGCGCGCGGGACGGGCGCGCGGCTGCCGCTGCTGGTGCGCTTTCCCGACATCCTCGGCGATCGGCTGCAGAAACTGCAGGCGGCGTTCGCCCAGGCACAAGCCGAATGGGAGTACAGCGGCGGCTATACCGCGGTGTATCCGATCAAGGTCAACCAGCACCAGGGCGTCGCCGGCACGCTGGCCGCGCACGCTGGCGACGGCTTCGGCCTGGAGGCCGGCAGCAAGCCCGAACTGATGGCCGTGCTGGCGCTGTCGCGCCCCGGCGGCCTGATCGTGTGCAACGGCTACAAGGATCGCGAGTACATCCGGCTGGCCCTGATCGGTCGCAAGCTCGGGCTCGAGACCTTCGTCGTGATCGAGAAGCCGTCGGAGCTGCCGCTGGTGCTGGAAGAAGCGAAGGCATTGGGCGTAGTGCCGGGCATCGGCGTGCGCATGCGGCTTGCGTCGCTGGGCGCGGGCAAATGGCAGAACAGCGGCGGCGACAAGGCCAAGTTCGGACTGTCGCCGCGGCAGCTGCTCGACCTGTGGAAACGCCTGCGCGATGCCGGCATGGGCGACGCGCTGGGCCTGCTGCACTTCCACATGGGTTCGCAGATCTCCAACGTGCGCGACATCGCCAACGGCATGCGCGAGGCGGTGCGCTACTTCGTCGAACTGTCGCGACTGGGGGCCAACGTGCGTTACATGGACGTCGGCGGCGGACTGGGCGTCGACTACGAAGGCACGCGCTCGCGCAGCTTCTGCTCGATCAACTACGGCGTGGCCCAGTACGCAGCCAACATCGTGCAACCGCTGGCGGAAGCCTGCGAACTGCACGATCTGCCGCAACCGCGCATCGTCACCGAGTGCGGGCGCGCAATGACCGCGCACCATGCCGTGCTGATCGCCAACGTCGCCGAAGTCGAGGAAGCGCCGGAAGGCCGCGTGCCGCCGGCGCATGTCGACGAGCCGGCAGTGATCCGTCATCTGCGCGAGATCCATGACGAGCTCGATGCACGCCCGGCCGTGGAACTGTTCCACGACGCCCAGCATCATCACGGCGAAGGCCTGTCGCTGTATGCGCTGGGCCAGCTCGACCTGGCGCACCGCGCACGCATCGACGATCTGTTCTATGCGATCGCGCATGCCGTGCGCACGCGGCTGGATCCGGGCGAACGCAGCCACCGCGAGCTGATCGACGAGCTCAACGAGCGCCTGGTCGACAAGTATTTCGTCAACTTCAGCGTGTTCGAGTCGATGCCCGACGTGTGGGCCATCGACCAGGTGTTTCCGATCGTGCCGATCGAGCGGCTGGATGAAGCACCGACGCGGCGCGGCGTGATCGCCGACATGACCTGCGATTCGGATGGAAAGATCGACACGTATGTCGAGAACGAGGGCCTGGACAGTTCGCTGCCGCTGCATGCGCTGCGCGACGGGGAAAGTTATCGCCTCGGATTCTTCCTGGTCGGTGCGTATCAGGAGATCCTCGGCGACATCCACAACCTGTTCGGCGATACCGACTCGGTCGCAGTGCAGGTGCAGGGCGACGGTTACGTGCTGGCGCAGCAGCGGCGCGGCGACACCACCGACGTGATGCTCGACTACGTCGGTTACCGGCTCGACGATCTGCGTGCGGCCTACCGTGACAAGGTGGCTGCGGCACGCTTGCCGGCCGAGGAAGCCGCGCGCATGGAAGCCGCGCTGGAAGCGGGCCTGACTGCGTATACCTATCTGAGCGACACGCCGCTGCCGGCGGCGGAGTGATCCGCGAGCAGGCTATGGCTCGCGATGGATCTGGAAGCCGGCAAACGACTGGCTGGTCGGCATCAGCTCCAGCCGGTTGACGTTGAGGTGCGGCGGCAGGGTTGCGATCCACAGCAGCACACCGGCGATGTCGTCGGGCGTGATCGGATGCGCGCCGCGGTAGAGCGCGTCGGAAGCGGCGTGGTCGCCGTGCGTGCGCACCAGGGTGAATTCGGTCTGCGCCATGCCCGGTTCCAGCGTGGTCACGCGCACGCCGGTGCCGTGGAGATCGGCGCGCAATCCCAGTGAAAACTGGCTGACGAACGCCTTGCTGGCGCCGTAGACATTGCCGCCGGCATACGGGTAACTGGCGGCGGTCGAGCTGATGTTGATGATGGCGCCGCGTCGCGCGATCAACGTCGGCAACAGCAGCCGGGTCAGGGTCACCAGCGCGGTGACGTTGGTGTCGATCATCGTCTGCCAGTCGGCGAGGCTGGCCTGCTGTGCAGGCGCGGTTCCCTGCGCAAGGCCGGCATTGTTCACCAGCAGGTCCACATTGGCGAAGGCCGCGGGCAACGCACCGATCATCGATGCCGTGGCCTCGGCGTCGCGGATATCGAAGGCCGCGACATGGATGCGACCGGGCGGCGATGCGTCGGCCAATGCCTGCAGGCGGTCCTGGCGCCGCCCCGTGGCGACCACCTGCCAGCCAGCGGCCAGGAACGCATGTACTGCGGTGCGCCCGAATCCCGAGGTCGCGCCAGTGATGAAGGCCGTCCTGTGATCGGATGCACCGGTCATGGCTTGAACGCCAGGACGATCACGCCAATACCAATCAGGCTGACGCCCAGCCATTCACGTACCACCAGGCGCTCGCCCAGGAAAGCAACCGCGATCAGCGCCACCAGCAGCAGGCTCAATTTGTCGACCGCGGCGACCTTGGAAGCGGGACCCACCTTCAACGCCCGGAAATAACAGACCCAGGAGGCGCCGGTGGCCAATGCCGAGGCGAACAGGAAGCCCAGGGTGCGCAGCGACAGTTCGGCGGGATTGCGCCACTTGCCGGTAGTCAATACGAACACCGCCAGCAAGGCTACGATCACGAACGTGCGCAGCAGCGTTGCGAAGTCGCTGTCGACACCGACCAGTCCCACTTTGGCGAAGATCGCCGTCAGTGCGGCGAACAATGCCGACAGTGCAGCCCACACAAGCCATTGTGAAGTTGCCATGTGCCGGCTCCGTTGCGCGGGGTGGCTGGGCATCGTCCACGATGCCCCGTGCGCTTGCAAACGCATCTGGCTAGTCGCGCAGCCCCGAGGTGGGTTCGTCGCCAAGCAGCCACGCGATGGCCTGCGCACGTTCGCTGAACCGCGAAAACGGATAGTGGTGCGCATCGACCAGCACTTCGATCAGATGGTTGGTGTAATTGACCGGCGGCGCCACGAACGCCGTGCGCGATTGCAGGAACAATGGCTCGCGGGTGATGTGGGCCGCGAACGCTCGAAAATCATCGATCGTGTCCGGCGCGGCGGTCGCCTGCATGAGATCGATCAGGATGCGGCGCACGCCGCTGTCGCGCAGCAGCGGTACAGCCTCGGTCGCCGCCTGCCGGCGCTGCGCCACCGACACCACGCCGTGGTAGCGAAGGTCCAGGATGCCCAGCACCGGATCCAGCTGCATCGTGTAGGCCACGGATGGTTCCTTGGTGGAATTCGGCAACACGTCGCGCCTGTTCGACGCGGCCTGCACGTTAGGCGTCGGGTTCATCCACAAGCCACTGCAATGCAGCCTCGCGGCAGTGGAAGGGCTGGACCGATGGATGCCGCGTCGTCAGGTTGCCGGCAAGCAGCTTGAACGGCTGTTCCGGGGTGGTCAGGTAGGCCAGCCGGCTTTCCTGGATCGGGGGGCGATAGGCCAGGCGCAAGCTGCTGCTGTCGCCGTGGTCGGCCGCGTCATCGGCCGGCATGGCGTCGCGCAGGTCGACCAGCACGCGCCGGTACTGGTGCGCCGACAGCAGGGTGGCCCCATCTTCCATCGCACAGACGCGGGTGCTGGTGGTGATCGGGCCGGTGTAGACGACTTCGATGACTGCATTGTCGTCATCGACGAGAACCGAATAGGGCATGTCCAGCCGCGGGGGATCTGAGGTGGCGGCGATTGTGCAGGTTGCGCGCGGATGCGCCAAGCGCCGCTGCGAGGGTGCGGTCGAATCGGAGAGAGGCTGGCTTGGCGCCTGGGTTGATGCCGCGCTCAGCGCACGCGGATCGCCATTGCTGGCAGGCCACCGGTGGCGAGTTTGCGCTTGGCTTCGGCCAGTTCCGATGCGCTGCCGTAGGGACCCATGCGTACCCGATAGACCGTCTTGCCGTTGATGGCGGCGGATTCGACGCGCGCGCTCAGACCCAGCAGCGCGACCTTGGCCTTGATCGCTTCGGCATCGCCCGACGCGCCGAAAGCGCCGGCCTGCAACAGGTACGGGGTGTCGTTGCCCTTGCCGGGTGCAACCGCGGGTCCGGGCGCTGCCGGCGCAACGGTCGTGATCGAGGCCGGAGCCTGGACGGCCGGCGAGCCGGTGTCGGGCGGGGTTGTCATGCCCGCGTCGGTGTCATGCGCGGTCGCGGTTGCCGCGCGTTGCGCAAGCGCCCGCCGCGCGGCTTCGGCGCGCGCCGTGGCCGCCAGTTCGGCATCGGACATCGCGACTTCGTTCGCGGGCAGCATCGTGTAGAAGTCGTACTGGGTCGGTTTTGGTTTATCCGTCGGTTTGTCCGGGGTTGCATGCGGCGCTGCTCCATCATCCGGAGCAATGGCGTCATCGCCGCCGCGAGTAGGCGCAGGCTGCGCATCCGGGTTGGGTTTGGGCCGGAAGAAGCCATCGCCTGCGCCCGAGCGCAGCAGCCGCGGCGCGGCCAGCACGACCGCGACCGTCAGCACGATCCCCAGCACCAGCCACGCCCATCCCGGCAAGCCGCCGTCGCGACCGGTATTGCGTCGTGCCTGTGATTTGCCGCGTTTTGCCACCACCTACATCGCCTCCGGCGCCGAGACGCCAATCAATTCGAGCCCATTGGCCAGCACCTGGCGCGTGGCGTGTGCCAACGCCAGGCGGCCGTCGCGCACATCGCGGTCGTCGACCAGGAACTGGTGATCGTTGTAGTACGACTGGAACGCCTGCGCCAGTTCGTGCAGGTAGCCGGTGAGCAGGTGCGGCTCGAGATGTTCGCCGGCCGCTGTCACGACATCGGGATAGCGCGCCAGCTCGGTCAGCAGGTTGCGCGTGGCACGGCTACCGGACGAATCGCCGGCCAGATCGAGCGCCTGGCCAAGACCGTTGTCGGCGTCGAACGACAGGCCGCGCTCGCTGAGCTGACGCCATAGCCCGCAGATGCGCGCATGCGACAGCTGCACGTAGTAGACGGGATTGTCGAGCGATTTGGAGCGCGCGAAGTCGATGTCGAACGTCAGTTGCGAATCGGGTTTGCGCGCCAGCAGGAACCAGCGCGTGGCGTCGCGACCGGCTTCATCGACCAGATCACGCAGCGTCAGGTAGCTGCCGGCGCGCTTGGACAGTTTCACTTCCTCGCCACCGCGCATCACCGTCACCATCTGGTGCAGGACATATTCCGGCCAGCCCGGCGGAATGCCGGCATCCAGCGCCTGCAGCCCGGCGCGCACGCGAGCGAGCGAGCCATGGTGGTCGGCGCCAAGCTCGGTGATCGCGCGCTCGTAGCCGCGCTGCCACTTGGACAGGTGATAGGCGACGTCGGGCACGAACTAGGTATAGGTGCCGTCCGACTTGCGCATCACCCGGTCCTTGTCGTCGCCGAAGTCGGTGCTGCGCAGCCACAGCGCGCCGCCGTCCTCGTAGGTGTGGCCTCGCGCGACCAGCTCGCGAACGGTTTCCTCGACCTTGTCCTCTGCGTACAGCGCCGACTCCAGGAAATACACGTCGAAGCCGACGCCGTACGCGGCGAGATCAGCGTTCTGTTCGCGGCGCAGCCAGGCCACGGCGAAACGGCGGATCGCATCGAGATCCCGCGGATCGCCGGTCGCGGTCACGCTGTGGTCCTCGAACGCCACGGTGTCGCCGCGCAGGTAGGCCGCGGCGACGTCGACCAGGTACTCGCCGCGATAACCCTCGGTCGGCCAGCCGGCATCGTCGGGCGCGATGTCAAGCACGCGCGCCTGCACCGATCGGGCGAGGTTGTCGATCTGCACGCCGGCATCGTTGTAATAGAACTCGCGCGTCACGGCCCAGCCATTGGCCGCCAGCACCCGGGCGATGCAGTCGCCGATCACGGCGGCGCGGCCGTGCCCGACATGCAGCGGCCCGGTGGGATTGGCCGAGACGTATTCGACGCCGGCGCGATGCCCTTGCCCCGAGTCGTTGCGGCCGTAACCTGCGCCGAGCTGATGGATGTCGCGCAGCAGGCGCTGCCACGCGGGCTCCGCCAGCCTGAAATTCAGGAACCCCGGCCCCGCGATGTCGATGCCGGCGATGTCGTCGCCAGGCGGCAGCGCGTCGACCAGCGCCTGGGCGATGACGCGCGGGCTGCTCCGGGCCGGCTTGGACAGGATCATCGCCACGTTGGTGGAAAAATCGCCATGGCTGCGATCCTTTGGCCGCTCGACGACAAACTCCGGCAACGCCAGGTCCGCCGGCACGATGCCGCGATCGCGCAAAGTGTCGATGCCCTGCTCGATACGGGCGCGCAGCTGGGTTTTCACGAGGGATTCGACAGGCGGGTCAAGAACGGGCGATTGTACGCCGCAAGGTCACCCGCTCGCCCCGCATCGCTCGCCGCGCAAACGCGGCCGTATTCCAGAACCAGCGCGTGCCGCCGGCGACACCGCTGCACCAGCCCAATTCACGACATGGTCGAGCAGGCGGATGTCGA
>JAQGOI010000176.1 GCA_028293685.1 Lysobacteraceae bacterium
TTCGAGAATTTCCTGGGCGAGCAGGCGCGCGCGCTCGGCGTCGAGTTCCAGGACAGCGCGGTTGTTCGAACGATCGATCTCGATGCGAACGGCGGGCACGTCGTCGGCTTCGAGCACGATGGCGCCGCGCACACGCTGGCGGCGCGCTGGATCGTCGATGCCTCCGGGCGGGCGGCACTGCTCAAGCGCAAGCTCGGCCTGGCCGAAGACAATGCCCACGACGTCAATGCGGTGTGGTGGCGCGTGGACGGCTTCGTCGATCCGAACCAGTGGTCGAACGACGCCGACTGGCTGCAGCGCTGCACGCCGCCGGACCGTTGGCGTTCGACCAACCACATGTGCGGTCCCGGCTATTGGTTCTGGCTGATCCCGCTGGCGTCCGGCGCGCATTCGCTGGGCATCGTCTGCGACGCGAAGATGCATCCGCTGCATACGATGAACACGCATGACAAGGCGATGGCGTGGCTGCGCGAGCACCAGCCGCAGGTCGCGCGCTCACTGGAAAAGCCCGAGCACACGCTGCAGGATTTCCTGTTCCTGCGGCACTTCTCCTACAGCTGCAAGCAGGTGTTCTCTGCCGACCGCTGGGCGCTGACTGGTGAGGCTGGCCTGTTCCTGGATCCGTTCTACTCGCCGGGCAGCGATTTCATCGCCATCGGCAACGGCTACATCTGCGACCTGATCGAAAAGGATTTCGCCGGCCAGCCATTCGCGCCGTATGCGTCGATCTACCAGCAGCTGTACCGCTCGTTCTACGACAACACGCTGACGCTCTACCAGGACCAGTACCCGCTGTTTGGCGACGCGCAGGTGATGCCGGTCAAGGTCATCTGGGACTACACGTTCTACTGGGCGATGCTGGCGCCGCTGTACTTCGCCGACAAACTCACCGACGTCGCGTTGCTGGGCCGGCTGCGTCCGCAGTTCACCCAGGCCGCAGCGCTCAACCAGGCCGTGCAGGCGCTGATGCGCGACTGGAGCCAACGCAACACGGCGCCGATGGAGCCGGACGAGCGCTTCCTCGACCAGTTCGTGATCGACTGGTTCCATGAAATGAACCGGGCGTTGAACGACACGCTCGATGACGCGACCCTGATCGCGCGCCTGACCGCCAACGTCGAGCGCATGCAGTGGCTTGCCGGCGAGATCCTGGCTCGCGCCCGCGGCATGCATCCGCTGGTCGAGGATCACGGACTCGGCGCGTTGCTCGTTGGCGACGCGCGCCACTCGCTCCACCACAGCTGGTACGCCGTCGCCGCTTGACGGTGGCGGGCGCAGCAAAACCCGGGACGACCGCATGCCGCATTCGCCGCTGTTGATGCAACTGCTGGTCATCCTGGGCACGGCGCGCCTGTGCGGTTTGCTGCTGCGCCTGGTCGGGCAGCCAGCGGTGATCGGCGAGATGGCAGCGGGCATCGTGCTCGGCCCCATCGTGCTGGGTGCACTGGCGCCGGACTGGCACGCGGTCCTGTTTCCGCCGCAGTCGATTGGCGCGCTGGCTTCGCTGTCCACGCTTGGCCTGGTGCTTTTCATGTTCATCGTCGGCGTCGAACTCAGGGCGCCGGACGGTGTTCGTGCGCAGATCAAAGCCGCCGGGAGCGTAGGGCTGCTGAGCGTGGCGTTGCCGATGCTGCTCGGCATCGCGGTCGCCCCCTGGCTGTTGCTGCTGGCGCCAATCGGCGTTCGCTTCTGGCCGTTTGCGCTGTTCATGGCGGCGGCCATGTCGATCACTGCGTTTCCGATCCTGGCGAGGATCCTCAAAGACCGCGGCATCACCCATACGCCGTTGGGTCGCCTTGCCTTGAGCAGTGCCGCGATCGCCGACGTGCTGGCGTGGATCACGTTGGCGCTGGTCGTCGCGCTCATCGGCTCGGGCGACGGCTACGGCGGATTGGCGCGCACGTTGCTCGGCCTGCTGGTGCTTGGCGGCATTGTCTTGGTGGTGCTCAAGCCGCTGTATCGCGGCCTGCTGATGCGCCATGCGGCCGATGGCGTGCCGTCGCCGATGGTGCTGGCGGCCTTGATGGCCGGCCTGTTCGCCTGTGCGGCGGCCACCGAGTGGCTTGGCTTGCACGCGGTGTTCGGCGCGTTCCTGTTCGGCACCTGCCTGCCGCGCGACGACCGCCTGTTGCGCAGCCTGATCGATCGCATCGAGCCACTCGCGGTGGTCGTGCTGCTGCCGATCTTTTTCGCCCTGGCCGGACTCAACACCACGGGCGACGCGTTTGTCGGCGCCGGGCTCGGGGCGCTTGCGCTGATCGTGGTCACGGCGGTGGCGGGAAAGATACTCGGCGGCGGCGCCGGGGCCCGCCTGGCCGGCTATGGCTGGCGCGACAGTCTGGCGGTCGGCTCGCTGATGAACGCGCGCGGGTTGATGGAGCTGATCGTCATGAAGGTCGGGCTGGATGCCGGCCTGATCGGACCGGCGCTCTTCACCATGCTGCTGGTGATGGCGATTGTGACGTCGGTGATGACCGCACCGATGCTGACGCTGTTCGCGCGGCGTCCGCGCGCCGATGGGATACGCGGGGAGCGCGCGACGCTCTGAAGGCCCTCGTCAGCGTGTTGGCCCGGTGGCGGCTGGCGACGGATCGGTCACGAAAATCGCGACACCGTGGGCGTGTTTCTGCGTGGGACTCAGGTCCACGCCGACACTGGCGCCGAAGCCGCTGTGTCGCCCGAAGTGGCCGCCGCCGACACCCACGCCGACGCCGCTGCCGCCGTAACCGGTTTCGCTGCCCTGGAAGAGCACGCCGTTGGCGCCCAGCCTGGCCGCTTCGGCACGCAGCTTGTTCAGTACGGCATTGGTCTTGTTCTGCTCGCCGTAGGTAAACGCACCGCTATCGGTCTCCAGCAGTGCGACCTCGCGGTAGCGTGCCGGGGGCTGGTAGTAGATCTGCACCTGTTCGGGGGCTATGGCCGGATAGGTCGGTCCGAGCATCACTCTGGACGTACTGGCGCAGCCGGCCAGGATCAGCACCGCAGCAGCTGCCGAGGCACGCAGGCGCAGGTTCATGGCGGCGACTCCTGGACGGGTGTTCGAGGATACGAACGACCGGATGAATCCATCGTTGATGCCGGGCGGCACAGCCGATCAGCGCGGCGGCGCGGCCAGTTCGCGCGCGTCCAGCGTGCCGTCGCGATTGCGGTCCTGCAGCGCGAACGTCGTCGCCAACCGGGCCCGGTAGGCGTCGCGGGTGACGGGTTGCCCGCGACCACCCGGAAGCTCGGCGCGCGCCAGGTTCCCGTCATGGTCGCGATCCATGGCGTCGAATGCGTAGCACAGCCAGTCCTGGTATTCGCCGAGCGAAACGCGGCTGTCGTGATTTTGATCCATCCGCTCCAGGTAGGCCGACGGGGCCGGGCTTTGGGCGCCGGCTCCATTGACTTGCATGACCGCGGAAACGAACAACAAAAAACCCGGCCAGTGACGACCGGGTTTGCGCAGAGAACCAGACGCGTGTCGGCGCATGCCGACGATCAGGCCGACACCGACCGCACGGAATACCCTTTCAGCCGCGCCGAGAACTCCTGCAGCGCGCGAATCCCGCTGGCCTCGGCCTCATGGCACCACTCCTGCAGCGAGCGCAGCGTGTCGGCGGCGCTGTTGCTGCGCGCCTCGAGCACGGCTGCAAGGCGGGCGCGATGCTCCACCAGTGCGCGGATGCGCGGCCGCTCGGCGACCCATACCTGCAGCTGCTGTTGCGCGTCCGGCTTCAACCAGCGGCCATTGTCGGCCAGCGCCTTGCGCAGCTTGCGCGGCAGCAGTGCCCGCAACCGTGCGCCCGCCGCGCTGGCTTCGTCGCGCAACGCCGGCTTGAGGACGTCGCGCTGGTAGTCGGTCATCGCCTGGAAACGGATCGCCAGCAGCGCCTTCAAGGTGTCGGCATCGGGCACCGGGACGTTCGACCGCACATCCAGCGATGGCGCGACGCGCAGCACCTTGGCCAGGCCCATCGATTCGAACAGCTTGATCGCGCCCCAGCCGATGTCGACTTCCCACTTGCGCAGCGCGAATTTGGCGGAACTGGGAAACGCGTGGTGGTTGTTGTGCAGCTCCTCGCCGCCGATCCACAAACCCCACGGCGTGAGGTTGGTCGCGGTGTCGTCGGTGACGAAGTTGCGGTAGCCCCACCAGTGACCCAGGCCATTGACCACGCCGGCGGCCCAGAACGGAATCCACAGCATCTGCACGGCCCATACCGCGACGCCGGCGAAACCGAACAGCGCGAAGCTGAGGAACAGCAACAGCGTCGGGCCCATCGTCGCGTGCGGGGTGTAGAGGTGACGCTCGATCCAGTCGTCCGGACAACCCTTGCCGTACTGCTCCATGTCGGCGCGATTGGTGCGCGCTTCCCGATACAGTTCGACGCCGCCCCAGAACACCGTCTTGATGCCCTTCTGCATCGGGCTGTGTGGATCCTCTTCGGTCTCGCACTTGGCGTGATGCTTGCGATGGATGGCAACCCATTCCTTCGTGACCATCGAGGTGGTCAGCCAGGTCCAGAACCGGAACACATGCGCCACTGCCGGATGGAAGTCGACTCCGCGGTGCGCCATGCTGCGATGCAGGTACAAGGTCACCGAAAAGATGGTGAGCTGGGTGGCGAGCAGCAGGTACAGCGCGAGCCCGCCCCAGCCGGTTTGCAGCAGGCCGTGCGCGAGAAAGCCAAGGATTGAAGCGGGCATTGCGGACTCCGTGGGAATCGAGGGACAGCGGAGCGGCGCGTAGCGTCATCGCTCGCAAAGGGTCCGGTCCAGACGGCATGATGCCAGCTTCATTTGCCCTTCGCGCCCGTATGGACGCGGGGTGTTCAGCCGATTGGCCGCATCGTGACGACCTGCCCCCCGCAACCGCGACGGCGGTCCATCGCCGCGCTTAAGTGATGACGACCGCCGGCGCGCGGCTGCTGTGTCTGGCGACCTGAACCAACCCATGGATCCTGGGCATGCCCGAGTTGCCTGAAGTCGAAACCACCCGCGCCGGACTGGCGCCGCATGTAACCGGGCGTCGCGTGGAGCAGGTGATCCTGCGCCGCCCCGATCTGCGCTGGCCGATTCCACCCGTTGTGCAGGAAAGTTTGCCGGGACAGCGCATTGAGGCCGTGCGCCGTCGCGCCAAATACCTGCTGCTCGACACCAGTGTCGGCAGCGCGCTGCTGCACCTGGGCATGTCGGGAAGCCTGCGGGTCGTGCGTGCCGACACGCCCGCTTCGGTCCACGACCATGTCGACATCGTGCTCGCCCGCACGACCGGGCATCCACGCCAGGTGCTGCGCTTCAACGATCCCCGTCGCTTTGGCTGCCTGCTGTGGCAACCGGTGGGCGAAACCCATGCGCTGCTGCGGGCGCTCGGGCCCGAACCGTTGTCGGACGGGTTCGACGGCGACTATCTCTATGCGCGCAGCCGCGGCCG
>JAQGOI010000193.1 GCA_028293685.1 Lysobacteraceae bacterium
CTGCTGGTGGCCGGTGGCCAGGACACGCGCGCGCCAATCGCGCAGTCCGAGCACATGGAACAAGCGTTGCGTGCCGCTGGTGTGCCCGTTGAAACGTTGTTCATCCGCACCGAGGGTCACGGCTTCTTCATGGACGAACACAAGAAGCAGTTCTTCAATCAACTTCTCGCGTTCTTCGACAAGAACATCGGCTCAGGAGCAACCGCTGGCGCGGGGGTGGCGGCGACACATTGATCGCCATGTTGCCGAAATGAAGACGGCGCCCAAGGGCGCCGTTTTTACGAGGCTACTTCACGCCGTGCATCATCCGGCGTAACAGCGGCGCGAGCAGGAAGGCCAGGACGGCGAAGCCAATTCCAATCCAGGTCATGATCCAGAACAGGTGCCCGTATTTGGCGCCGGCGCTGACCATGTCGAGCTTGGTGCCCTCGGGAATGTCGATCGCGGCGAGCTTCCCGAACAGTGCCGCGAGCGTTTCCGAGAACGCTGTTGCGAGAAACCAGGTCCCCATCATCAGGCTGGCCACGCGCGGTACCGACAGCTGGGTCACCGCCGACAGTCCGACTGGAGCGAGGCACATTTCGCCCAGCTCGAGCACGAAATAAGCCAATACCAGCCACCACACGCTTGCCATTTCGCCACTGGCGCCAGCGTGTTGTGCCGCCCAGGCCAACGGGATGAAGCTCAGCCCGGCCAGCAGGAGTCCCAGCGCCGATTTCACCGGCTTGGACGGGTCGGCGTTCCGCCGCTCCAGCCAAGCCCATAGCACGCTGAACAGTGGCGCCAGCAGCACGATGAACAGCGCACCAAGATAGGTGAGCGAGCCGGCGGTCTGCGGCAGCACCAGGACGTCGCGCATCAGAAACACGAGCATGGCGGCCGCTGCAAGCCCGAACAGGACTTTGGGCGCAATCGAATCGACGTTGCGGTCCGACATCGCCGACGCCGCCATGAAGGCCGCGGGTGCCAGCAGCAGCGAAACGATCGACCACGGCGCATTGCGCATGAAAACGATCACGTTGGACCACACGTCCGCGGTCCACACGACCGGCCCCTGTGCCTGCACCAGCGCCGGCACGACGTCCTTCGTCAACATCCGATCGGTGAACGTCACCCACGACCCGTACGTCTGCTCGTACAGGGTGAAGAACACCAGGCACATCGCAATCAGCACGATCAACGAGATCATCTGTTGCCGCTGCACCGGCGTGCATTGCGTGGCGATGAACCAGAAAAACCAGACCAGTACCGCGACCATGACCAGGATCATCAGCAACAGCGCCAGCGACACCTCACCGCCCAGCGAAAACGCGCCGTTGGCGACAGCCCACATCAGCCAGGCCACCGGCAACAGGCCGACCACGGCGCCAATGTAGATCGTCCATTCGCGGGGCAATCCGAGCACGCGCTCGCGCAATGTATGCGGCGCCGGCGATTCGGCGTGGCCATGCAGGTACTTCTGGCCCCACATGAATTGACCCAGCCCGAACAGCATGCCGATGCCGGCCGCGCCGAAGCCGTAGCTCCAGCCGAGCGTCTGTCCCAGGTAACCGCACACGATGGACGCGAACAGCGCACCGAGGTTGATGCCGGCGTAGAACAGCGAGAATCCCGAGTCGCGTCGCGCGTCGTTCTGCGGATACAGCTTGCCGACGATCGTTGAAATGTTGGGCTTGAGGAAACCCACGCCCATGATGATCAGCGCCAACGACAGATAGAAGATCCGCAGCGACGGCTCGTCGCGCACCACGGTGCCACTCGCCAGCGTCGCAGCGTCGCCTTCGATGGTCATCCCGAAGTGCCCGCAGACGAGCAGCAGTCCGCCAAAGATCACGGCTTTACGCATCCCCAGGTAGCGGTCGGCGAGCATGCCGCCAAGCACGGGCAGGCAATAGACCAGGCCGCCATACGCGCCCAGTACGTCGAGCCCGGCCTTGTCGCCGAAGCGATGATGCTGCAGCAGGTACAGCAGCAGGAGGGCCTTCATCCCGTAGAAGGAGAAGCGCTCCCACATCTCGGTGAAGAAACAGACGTACACGCCCTTGGGATGGCCGAACAGTTCGTCGCGAAGATCGCGAATCACCGGCAAGTCGGTGGAGGCGGTGATGGCAGCCATGGGTCGTCCGCGACGGGTTTGTCCGAGTTTAGCCGTCAATCCGGCGATACCGGTGTCGACGGCGAGGGCGCGGGCTCGCGCGCGGGCCTGCGGGTTTGCAATACTCCAGCTGTCTTCCACCAGGATCCAACCGTGGCCAGCCAGAGCAACCTTGCGGAACCCCGCACCGAACTGACCCTGCGCGCCCTGATCCTGGGTGTCGTCATCACGGTGGTGTTCACCGCCGCCAACGTGTTCTTCGGCCTCAAGGCAGGGCTGACGTTCGCGACCTCCATCCCGGCCGCCGTCATCTCGATGGCATTGCTGCGCGGGTTCAAGAACTCGACGATCCAGGAAAACAACATCGTGCAGACCGTCGCCTCGGCGGCGGGCACGTTGTCGTCGATCATCTTCGTGCTGCCTGGGCTGATCATGATCGGCTGGTGGACCGGCTTCCCGTATTGGGAATCCTTCGCCATCTGCGCACTGGGCGGCATCCTTGGCGTGATGTATTCCATTCCATTGCGTCGCGCGTTGGTCACCAATTCCGATCTGCCGTATCCCGAAGGCGTGGCCTGCGCCGAGGTACTGCGCGTCGGCAGCCCGGGTGAGCACACCGATCCGACCGGGATCGCCGACAGCCGCGCCGGATTGCTGGTGGTCATGTGGGGCGCGATCAGCGCCGCCGTGTTCGCCATCATCGTGGCGACACGCGTGTTCGCCAGCGATATCGTCCAGTATTTCAAGGTCGGCACCGGTCCGACGGGTAGCGGTGGCGGCGTCACCGGGTTCGACTTCGCACTGTCGATGGCACTGTTCGCGGTGGGCCACCTGGTGGGATTGTGGGTCGGCGTCGCCATGGGCGTGGGTGCATTGATCGGCTGGGTCTGGGGAGTCCCGTATTTCTCCGCACATGCGGGCATTGCGGGGCTGCCGGCCGCTGTCGCGCATACGGTATGGGATCACGACGTGCGCTTTGTCGGCGCCGGCACGATCGGTGTCGCCGCGATCTGGACACTGCTCAAGCTCGTCAAGCCAGTCGCCAGCGGACTGTCGTCGGCGATGGCAGCCTCGCGTGCGCGACGCACCGACAGGACGGCCGTCATCCCGCGTGTCGAGCAGGACATCCCGATCGGGATCGTCGGGCTGATCACGGTCGCGTGCTTCGTGCCTATTGCGTGGCTGCTGGGACACTTCAGCATTGCCAGCGGACTGGGTGACCACCTTTGGCTGCTGGTGATCGGCGGACTGATCTATTGCGTGCTCATGAGTTTCTTCGTATCGGCGGTGTGTGGCTACATGGCGGGACTGATCGGATCGTCGAACAGTCCGTTGTCCGGCGTAGGCATCCTCATCGTCATTGGAGCAGCGCTGTTGCTGGTGTTCGGTGTCAAGCCGTTGCTGGCACCGGGCCATGAGCAGGGCCTGGTTGCCTTCGCGCTGTTCATCACGTCCGTCGTCTTTGCCGTGGCGAGCATCGCCAACAACAACCTGCAGGATCTCAAGACCGGACAGCTGGTCGACGCCACACCCGCCAAGCAGCAGTGGGCGCTGGTGGTGGGCGTCATCGCCGGCGCCGCGGTCATACCCCCGATCATGGACGTGCTCAATCATGCGTACGGCTTTGCCGGTGCACCGGGCGCGGGCGCGCATGCACTGCCGGCACCGCAGGCGGGGCTGATCTCGTCGCTGGCCAGGGGCGTGATCGAGAACAATATCGACTGGAGCCTGATCGAAATCGGCGGTGCGATCGGCGTCGTGCTGATCATCATCGACGCGCTCATGACCAGGACAACAAAGTCCGCGCACCTGTCGCCACTGGCCGTCGGGCTGGGCATCTACCTGCCGACATCGGCCACCTTGATGGTCGTGGTCGGCGCGCTGGCCGGCGCGTACTACGACCGTCGTGCCAACCGCAGCCCGCGCCCGGAAGCGCGCAAGCAACTGGGCGTGCTGCTCGCGTCGGGAATGATCGTCGGCGAGGGCCTGATCGGTGTATTGATCGCCTTCATCGTGGGGTTCTCGGGCAAGGATTACCCATTGGGACTGGTCGGCGACAACTTCGGGACGGCCTCCATCTGGATCGGCGGCTTGGCCTTCGTCATCGTCGTGGTCGGTCTCTACCGTTGGTGCGAATCGCTCAACCGCAAGGCGACCGATGTGCCGTCCTCGCTCGCATGACACCGAATAACCAATAAGGAAACCGCATGAAACCGTCTGCAGCCATTCTGCCGATCGCAATCCTCCTGGCGTGCTCGTCGCCAGCATGGGCGGCGCGCGGCTTCCAGGTGCGCGATCTGGCCACACTGGATCGCTACTCCTCGCCAACGCTGTCGCCCGACGGCCGGAAACTGGTCTTCGCCAAACGCGTTGTCGATTACGACGCCAACAAGGCGTCGACCGCGCTGTGGATCGAGTCCGTTCCCGCACACGACACCGCACATGCCACGCAGTTGACGCCAAAGGGATGGAACGTCAACTCTCCGGCGTTCTCGCCGGATGGCAAGGCGGTTTACTTCCTGAGTGCGAAGTCGGGAACGTCGCAGCTTTACAGCATGCCGACTGCAGGCGGGACGCCGAAGGTGCTCACGGCATTTCCGGTCGATGTCGATGCGTTCGTGCTGTCGCCTGACGGCAAACGTGCCGCCTTCAGTGCCGGTGCGTTTGCTGATTGCCGCGCCGATCTTGCCTGCACTAAAAAAAGAGTCGATGGTGCCGGCAAGGGTAAGGCGACAGGCGTGGTGTTCGACCACCTGTTCATCCGCCACTGGGACACATGGGCTGACGGCCGCATCAATCGCCTGTTCGTGGCTCCGCTCGGCGGCAAGGCGCCGCTTGCAACCGCCACGCTGGTCGGAGCGGATCTTGTCGCGGATGTGCCGTCCAAGCCATTCGGCGACATGAGCGATGTCGCGTGGGCACCTGATGGCAACAGTCTGGTCGTCAGCGCGCGCTTGTCCAACGGCGACGAGCCGCACTCGACCAACTTCGATCTCTATCGGCTCAACGCCGATGGCAGCGGTTCGGCCAAAAACCTCACCGCGTCGAACAAGGCGTGGGACGCAGGGCCGGTGTTCAGTAGCGACGGCAGGACGCTCTACTACCGCGCGATGAAACGCCCGACCTTCGAAGCCGACCGGTTCGGGCTGATGGCGATGGATCTTGCAACCGGCGCAACCCGCGAAATCGATCCGCAATGGGATCGCTCGGCTGACGACATCACGCTGTCGGCCGATGGTCGCACCATCTACACCACCGCCGAGAGCGTGGGCCAGCATCCGTTGTTCGCGATCGACGGGGCCAGCGGCGCCGTCACGCAACTGGTCGGCGATGGCACCGTCAG
>JAQGOI010000199.1 GCA_028293685.1 Lysobacteraceae bacterium
GAGGTCCCCGTACTGCTCGACGCCGATGCGGGCTAGGGTGAACCGGCCCAGCAATGTGACTACGAAAAGGGCCAACACAAGTGTAGTTGACACCTTGCGATCCGGGTAAATGCGGTTCTCGAGCAGATTATTGGTCACGCTACTTACCCCCCCTCGTGAGGATCCTCGCGTTCACAGCCATGGCCGAGTAGAATTGGGCGTTTTGCACTCCATAATCCTGCAGTTTCAGCTGCACACGCTCGTCGTAGCGACCGAGTTTGACAAACCCGTCGGCGAGCCACCCGTTGCCAGAGCCGCTGCCGTCGACGTATTCGGGATACTCGCCGTTTGATCCGATCACCAATGTTGTCAGCGTCTGGCAGAAGCGGGCCATGTCGGTATCGGTCCATCCCCCGCCGCTATCGTGGGCTTCCACGATGTAGGATACGACGCCGTTGCCATGTGCTATGTCCTGGCCCGGACCAATGATCTCACCCCAGACGTCGCTCCACCAGTAGGCATCCGGATCGTTTTCGGAAGCCCGCAACTGTCCACGGAGAGAAGAGTCATAGTTGGGCAGATGGTGATCGATGTTCTCCGCAACCGTGCGATAGCGCGCGCGGCGTTGCTCATCGGATGTCAGTATAACGAGTTCGTGGGCAATGTAGGCCCAATGGGACGCCATGTGGGTGCGGTTGCGGTAGATGAAGTTGTTGGCCCCACGGGTATACCATTTCTCGAAAATGTTGATTTCGGTGAATCGCAACAGCTGTTCGTAATGCGCGCGGTAATCTGGGTCGGCGTGAAGTGGGCCTTCCCGAATGCCGCGCAGCATTCGGCTGACGTAGCGCCACGCGTAGCTCTCATAGAGCGGGACCTCGTCATGGTCGGTGCCCTGCTGCTGGGAGACCCAACCCAGGTAGCCGTCGTGAAAACTACTCGACGGTAACGATACGGACGGCCGCGCCGAGGAAATCATTCCGTCAACGTAGGCCAGCGCGCGATCGAGATATTCCGTCAGTCCAGTGGCTTCGTACATGGCCGTGAAGGCGTCGATCGCGTAGGCAAGTGTGTAGAAGTCCCGACTATCTCTCGAGCGGCTGCGCACAACGCTGTCCTCGTCCAGATGGGCGGCGTCGCGATCGAACAGCTGCCGCCAACGCGAGACGGGAACCAAGGCCGAGGAGCGCTGGCTTAAAAGCCTAATGGGGACCGAGTCAGCGGAGAGCGTCATGGCCAGTCCCCCAACAAGTGCAACGAGAGCAACGACACGAACTCTCATACGCAAGTCTGGCGGGCTTTCTCGCGGCTGGCTTCCCCGTGTGACGAGAAGAAACATTGCCGTGCCGGCGACGAGTGAGAGTCCAACAAGGACGCGACTATAGTGCACGGCCCACATGGATGTCACCGTTCCACTTTAGCTGCTGCGACGGTGGACCGACAGCGAGCATTGAAAAGTGCTGCCCCAGCGACGAGGAGGCACGATCCGTAGCCAACGACCGAGCCGTACGCCGCCCCCAGCGCGCCGAACCGAGGAATCAGGACGACGTACGCCACTCCGCTCACCGCGAATCCGACGATCTCGGCCCCCGACGCGAGAATATTGCGGCGAGTAGCGGTGAGCGCGCTAATAAGCAGTTGCGACACCCCCAGCGTCGCTGCCGCCAACACAAGTGGAGCGATGAGCTCTCCGGCTGCGGCGTAACGCGACCCGAGGAGGGGCACCAATAGAACATGAATAAGAACTCCCCCTAACGCGGCCGAAACTAACGCATAGGCGATGGCCAACGAGAGGAACCGATGCAAAGACAACGCACCGCGGTCGTATGCCTCACGCCAGGTTCCGAGCCGAGAATCGGCCATCGCCAACAGCGGCCAGGCGATGAGCTCGGTCATGGTACCGACGCTCGCGTAGATCCCCAAGGCGCCGGCGGATGCCATCGCCGGAAGAAGTAGCCGATCAAGCCGCAGCATGCCCGAATTGGCGACTGCAGCGGGCAGCAGCTGCAGACCCTCCCGTCGAGCCTGCCGCAGGCGCTCCGCGACGAGACACGCATGTTCGGTCCCGCCGATATGCTGTGCTGCGGCAGCACCGGACCGCGTCCAGCGAACGATCCACACCGCCGTTGGCATAGCGCCAGCGAAGAGATAGGTGAGCAGCCATATCGCTATGTTGTCAACACGAAGCAAGAACAAAAGCGCGCACCCCAGTATCAAGAGCCCCTGGCTGACCAGGGTGTATCCGTAGAATCCACGGTGGTGTCCCGTCGCGATCGCTATCGAACGGATTCCCCGAACAAAGGCATTCACCACCGCAAACAACACAGCAAACGCCAAGCTTGTGCGCCAGTCGCCGAACGCCGGGACGGTGAGCAGTACGACGGCCACCGTCAACCCGAGCAGAGACGGCAGCCGAAGCAACCGGATACACGCCCGGGCCACGGCCCGCACGGAGTTACCCGCATACACCGCCACAAGGCTGCGGTCGCACCCCAGCAGCAGCCCGAGGCTGCTCAGGTAGGCGATCTGAAGGAGCAAAGCCAACTCGCCTCGACCCGCCGGCGCCAGGGCGCGAGCGGCGAAAATGTTCACAACGAACGCAACGCCCCCCGCGACGAGCTGGCACACCACTAACACCGAGCTGGCATCCTTGGCTGCCAACCGGACTGTCATTGCTGCGGTCACCTGCCACTCTCTCCGACGACCGAATCGATCGCGGTTCTGCCCAGCACCGCGGTCAGGAAGGTCTCGAACAGCAGGTCGCGGGAGAACCGCGTCGCGGCTAGTTGGCGTGACGCATGCCGTGCCTGTTCCAACCAGGCCTCATCGCGGATCCGGGTCGCTAGTAGCATCGCGGCCGATGCGACATCGACGGGGTCCAGCACGACGCCGGCGTCGGCCTCCCGGAGGACTTCAGCCTGCCAGCCCTTGTAGTTGATCGCAATTGGTCTACTGGCCGCCAGCGCATCGAAGAACTTGTTCGCCGAGTTTGCTGCCATTCCTGGAAACGGGAGGAACACACTGGTGGCGAACGTGGCCGCGCCGAGGATTCCAGGAACCTGGGCCTTGGGCACCTCTGGCAGAATCATCAGGTTGCGATCCAGCACACTCAGTTCATCGGCGAGGTCGTGAACTTTCGTCCGCTCGGCGCCGTCCCCAACCAACAGGAATCGCACCTCGGGATCAATGTTGGCCATCTCCGCGGCGAGCCGCACCAGGTAACTTACCCCGTTGACAAGGCCGAACGTCCCGACATAGACCACAAGAGGCCGCTTCTCCAGCCAGGGATTGGCGCCGCGGAAATGCTGGGCGTCCTGATTCGCCGTAGCGAATAGGTCCAGGTCGGACGCGTTCGGCACAACAGAGATACGCTCCACCGGGTAGCCATGGGATGCAATTCCGTCAGCCATACCTTGCGACAGCGCAATAACGTGATCCGCATTGCGATATGCGGCACGGGCCAGCGCGAACGCGAATCGAATCGCTATCGGGTTACGTAGGGCGCCGACCTCGACCGGCAGTTCGGGCCACAAGTCGCGGATTTCGAAAACGAAACGTGCACGGCGCAGCCGCGCAGCGATGATCCCCGGAACCGCCACCGTGAGCGGCGTACTTGTCGCGAATATCACGTCCCCGCCCAGCTGGGTCGCCTTGATACTCGACAGTACCGCAAACTGCAAGAATGCCCAGATCCGCCGCCCGTATGACATCTTGTTCGAGTAC
>JAQGOI010000212.1 GCA_028293685.1 Lysobacteraceae bacterium
TACAAATATTGTATGCGCAATCACAAGGTCTTGACGCGGGTCAGGCAGGGTGGGGCAGCACCAGTTCCAGCGCGAATTTGCTGCCGAAAAACGCCAGCACCAGCAGCGCCATGGCCGACAGGGTCCAGCGTACGGCGATGGTGCCCCGCCAACCGTAACGCCAGCGCCCCAGCAACAGCCCGCCGAAAAGAAGCCAGGACAGGACACTCAGGACAGTCTTCTGCAGCAGGTGCTGCTCCAGGAGGTTTTCCACGAACAGCACGCCGGTGAGCAGGGTCGCCGTCAGCAGGACGAAACCAACGGCGATGGTCCGGAACAACAGCAATTCCAGCTCCGTCAGCGGTGGCAGGGCGCGCAGCCAGCCGTGGAAATGCCGACGCCGCAACGCGCGCTCCTGGGCCCACAACATGATCGCCAGGATGGCGGCGATGGCCAGCGTGGCGTAGGCGAGCAGCGCGCACCACGCGTGCAGTTGCAGTCGCCAGTCGAGTCCTTGTTCCGGGCGCACGTGGCCGTAGGCGGCATAACCCAGCAGGGAGATGGCCGCCATCGGAAACACGATGACACCCAGCGCTGCCATGCGACCCGCTGCGCCAAACAGCGTCGTCAACCCCGCCATCCCCAACCCCACGAGCGACAGGGCGGCGAAGAAGTGCAAGTCCAGGCCGTCGGCTTCGCGCCACGCCGCGAGATGGAAACCGGCGTGCGCCAGCAAGCCCAGAACGGCCGGTACCGTCCAGCCGGTTGGATTCTCGACGCCGCGGGAAAGCGAGCGCACCAGCAGGGCTGTGGCAATTGCGTAGGACAGAACCGCCAGGAGAGTAAAGGTCATCGCACGAGTGTCGCATTAGCCCCGGCCTGTGCGAAGGCATCCGGTCGCACGCCTGTCGCACCCCTATAATTCCCGCCCCCGTACGACGATGCGACTGCCTGATGTTCGAGTCCCTGACCCAGCGCCTGTCCGGCACCATCACCCGCCTGCGCGGGCGAGGGCGGCTGACCGAGGAAAACATCCGCGAGGCAACGCGCGAAGTGCGCATCGCCCTGCTGGAAGCCGACGTCGCACTGCCGGTCGTGCAGGCGCTGATCGAGCGCATCAAGGTGCGCGCCGTCGGTCAGGAGGTATTGAAGTCGCTGACGCCCGGGCAGGCGCTGATCAAGATCGTGCGCGACGAACTGACCGCCGTGATGGGCGCTCAGGCCAGCGACCTCAACCTCAACGTACCGGCGCCGGCCGTGTTCCTGATGGCGGGCCTGCAGGGCGCGGGCAAGACCACTACCGTCGCCAAACTCGCCAAGCACCTCAAGGAGCGTCGCAAGAAAAAGGTGATGGTGGTGTCCGCCGACGTCTATCGTCCCGCCGCGATCGAGCAGCTGCAGACGCTGGCGAAACAGGTCGACGTGCTGTTCTTCCCGTCGTCCAGCGACCAGAAGCCCGAAGACATCGTTCGCGCCGCGATCGCCGATGCGCGCAGGTCCTACGTCGATGTGGTCATCGTCGATACCGCTGGGCGCCTTGCGATCGACGCGGCGATGATGGCCGAAATCAAGGCGCTGCATGCGGCGGTCAATCCGGTCGAAACGCTGTTCGTGGTCGACGCGATGACCGGACAGGACGCTGCGGTCACGGCCAAGGCCTTTGCCGAAGCGCTGCCGCTGACTGGCGTGATCCTGACCAAGACCGATGGCGATGCGCGCGGCGGCGCGGCGCTCTCGGTGCGTTACGTCACTGGCAGGCCGATCAAGTTCATCGGTACCAGCGAAAAGCCCGAAGGTCTCGACGTTTTCCATCCCGATCGCATCGCCAGCCGCATCCTGGACATGGGCGACGTGCTGTCGCTGGTCGAGCAGGTCGAACAGCAGGTCGACAAGGACAAGGCGCAGAAGCTGGCCGAAAAGGTTGCCAAGGGCAAGAAGTTCGACCTCAACGACATGCGCGACCAGCTTGAGCAGATGCAGAACATGGGTGGCCTGTCGGGCCTCATGGACAAGTTGCCGGGCATGGGGCAGATCCCGGACCACGTCAAGGCGCAGGTCACCGGCAAGGAAGTCCCGCGAATGGTGGCAATCATCAACTCGATGACAAAAAAAGAACGTCGCAATCCGGCATTGCTCAACGGCTCACGCCGCGCACGCATCGCCCGCGGGTCGGGCATGGGGCCGGCAGACGTCAACAAGCTGATGAAGCAATATCAGCAGATGGAAAAGATGATGAGCAAGATGGGCCGCGGCGGCATGAAAGGCCTGATGCGGGGCATGCAGGGAATGATGGGCGGGCAGGGCGGGATGCCGTTCCGCTGATTCAACGCCGGTGGATCTATTCCTTGCCGCTGGGACGTTGGTCCTGCGTTTCAGTGGGCACGGCGGTCTGCGAGCGGTAGCGCACTTTGAGTTGCCAGCTACCCGCTTCCGAGCGCCAGACGTCCACGACGAAGGTCGGGCGGGCGGTGTCCGAACTCCGCAGTCCTGAAGCAATGAAACTGACGACCGCAAGCGATCCGTAGTCATGGACGGTCATGTGCGAGATGGCGGGGCTCGACTGCTGATAGGGATGACCCTTGAGCCATTCGGCGCGCGGCAGCGGCCTATCCGGCGTTACCGCATCGCGCTGTTCGAAATCAGATGCCAGTAGCCTGTCGACATCCTGCAGGCGACCGGAGCCGACAGCAGTCCCCAGTTCTTTTTCCAGTGCCGAGAACATCACCATCCCGCGTGTTGGTGTGCCCAGTGGGCTCGCGTTTGGGGATTGCGCCAGTGCCGGTATCGCCAATGCGCTGCCAAGCAGCGTCAGCATCCATGGACGAATCATGAAATCCCACCTCCCAAAATAGAAAGCCCGCGCGCAGCAAGCCACGCGCGGGCTTTAGTGTCGCTGAATCAATACGTCATCGAGCAGTAGCCACCAGCAGCATTGACCCAGTTGCGCTGGATCAGGAAATCAAGGCCGCCCAGCTTCACGTTGGCCTTCCCGCCGCCTGCTGCGTTGTACTCGGTACCGAAGGTCCAGGCGCACTTGTCGGCGTTTTCCTGTCCACGGCGGTCATACCAGGCATTCAGCTGCGGATCGGTGACGGCCTCTTCCAGTTCATGCGAAATGATGCTGGCCATGCCATCGGCTCCGGCATTGCCGTTGGGGCTGGTGGTCTGCGCGGCGCAGGAACTCGGGCAGCGATCGGGATTGCCGACAAACGCGTACTTGATGTCGCTGCCGCCGATGAGGCCATGGGTGTGCCAGCCGCAGTAGTTGGTGCAGAAGCCTGAGGTGGCGTTGACGTCAGCCGACGTGAGCACGAAGTAGACGGCATTCGTGTCCTTTGGCAAACCGCCGGCAATGGCGCTGGAGACGACGCTCTGGACTTGCGCATCGCTCAGCGCGGTGCCTTGCGAATAGCTGTCGTTCTTCGAGCCAGCCAGATGCACGGCGTTGCTGACCTTCGTCCCCGAACCATTGGTATAGGTGGTGTTGATGTTGAAGTAGGGCGAGCCGCCCATCCCGGAGGCCAGCGTCGGCAGGATGGATGTCGCGGTATTCCCGGCCCAGTTGCCATACCAGATGTAATACACGTTGGTCGTGCCCAGCATGACGGGGCCGCCGTGATAAATGATGCCGTTGGTCGAGGCGGCCTTGCCGCTGGATGCGTGCCCGGTTGACTTGGATTGTTCCAGCAGGTCGACGACGCCATAACCCTTGCCGGTTGGCTTGAGGTCGACCTTCGATTTGGGATCGCTCAACTGGCGTACGGAGCCGGCGATGGAGTTCTGGGCGGCAACGCTGCCCAGTAGGATCAATGAGCAGATCGCGATTTGGTGCAGGCGCATCGGGTTCTCCTGGTGGCACGCGGGAATGTGGTCTTGCAAATGCGGTGCCGGGGAAAGCAGCGGCACAGCCACAGTAGAGCCAATGCGTGACGAAAGTCACGTTGCGCCGCATCAGGACGCCGGCGTATTGGCAAAGGGGCTGGCTTTCCCCATGCCGGTCAATCCCTTACAATGCCCGGCTTACCTCGGCACGTCCGCCGACTGGGCAACACGGGAACAGCACCAATGGTCAAGATCCGCCTGACACGTGGTGGCGCCAAGAAGCGCCCCTTCTACCACATCATCGTCACCGACAGCCGCAGCGCACGCGATGGCCGCAACATCGAGCGCGTGGGTTTCTACAACCCGGTCGCCGCCGGCGCCGAGAAGCGCGTGGAGCTCAACACCGAGCGCGTGAATTTCTGGATGGGCCAGGGCGCTCAGATGACCGACAAGGTCGCTGACCTCTACAAGCAGGTCGCCAAGGCCGGCGAGCAGCCGGCTGCCGCCGCAGCCTGATTCGGCCGCGTCTCACGCGGCCACTCAACGCATGGACACCACGAATCCCGCTCCGCAGGGACTGATCCTGCTGGGCAAGGTACACGGTGCGTTCGGGGTGCGCGGCGAGCTCAAGCTCGAATCCTTCACCGAGCCAGGCTCGGCCATTTTCGGCTACCAGCCCTGGACGCTGCGCGACCCGCAGGGTCGCGAGCGTGCCCTCTCGCAGGCGCGTGGGCGCGAGACCGCAAAGGGGCTTGTTGCCACATTTCCAGGCGTCGAAGACCGCGACGCTGCCGAAGCCTTGCGTGGGGCGGACATCTTCGCGCCTCGCGGCGTGTTACCTCCGCCTGGCCAGGGCCAGTACTACTGGGTGGATCTGGAGGGATTGCGGGTCAGGAATCTTGAAGGCGCGGACTTCGGAGTGGTCTCGCACCTGTTCTCCACTGGCGCCAACGACGTCCTCGTCGCGCG
>JAQGOI010000222.1 GCA_028293685.1 Lysobacteraceae bacterium
ACGCTTACGTCTGCACCGACAACGAGGGTGGCAGTTTCGTCACCGCCTACGCGTATGACCGCGCCAACATGCTGCTGGGCGGCACCGCGCGCGCGCAGCAGCGTTTTGTCAGCGTCCCGAAACTGGCGGGTTACGGATTCCAGGCACTGACGCCGGCGACCTATGTCGGCGACAGCGCCCATGCACCGCCTGCCGGAGCACAGCAGATACTCGCGCGTCACGACGACGACGAGGCGCACGCCGGCACCAGCGCCGATACGACGCACGATTTCATCGACCTGTACTCGATCAGCATCAACTGGACGACGCCCGCCAGCAGCGCGATCACCACACTGCCGCGGATCGCCATCACCGAGTTCAACAGCTGGTTCCGCGACTACTCCAGCTTCGCGACGGTCCCGCAGCCCGGCTCGACGTCGATGCTCGATCCAATCCGCGAGGTCATCCTCAACTCCATGGTCTACCGCAACCTGGGTAGTTACGAGTCCATCGTCGGACAATTCGCGACCAACCAGAACGCCGCACGCAGCGGCACTGTCGTTGATTCCGGCATCCGCTGGTTCGAGCTGCGACGGGTTGGTGGCGGCAACTGGACGTTGCAGCAGGAAGGTACCTACAGCCCGGGCGACACCAGCACGCATCACCTGCTCGGCAGCATTGCGACCGACAACAAGGGCAACATCGCGCTGGGATACAACATTTCCCGGACGACGGCGCCGGTGACATATGCAACGCTCGGATACACCGGCCACATGGCCGCCGATCCAACGGGCGTGATGACGCAGGGCGAGAACGTCGTCGCCGCGGGCACGGCGGCCGAGACGTCGGGTCGCTGGGGAGACTACTACTCGATGGTGGTCGATCCGACTGACGACTGCACGTTCTGGATGGTCGGCATGTATCGGCCGGCCAGCAGCTGGAACACACGCATCGCCAACTTCAAGTTCAGCGATTGCGGCACCGCGTCGACGACCTATGCCGTTTCGGGAACGATCACCAGCAGCACCGGCTCGGCGCTGAGTGGCGTTGTCGTCAGCAACGGATCGACCAGCACCACCACCACCAGCAGCGGGACCTACAGTTTCTCGAGCATGGCGAACGGGACCTATACGTTGACCCCGACGCTCAGTGGATACACCTTCTCGCCGGTCAACCGCAGCGTCACGGTCAGCGGTGCCAATGTCACCGCGCAGAACTTCACCGGCACGGCGACGACGGGCAATGTGGCCCCGGTTGCCAACTTCAGCTTCACCACCAGCGGCCTGGTGGCGACCTTTACCGACAGTTCCACCGATAGCGACGGCACCATCGCGTCGCGCTCGTGGACATTCGGCGATGGCGGCACATCCACAGCGACCAGCCCGAGCCATACGTACGCGGCCGGCGGCACCTACAGCGTGACCGAAACGGTTACCGACAACGGCGGCCTGAGCAACAGCAAGACCTCGTCGGTCACGGTCAGCGGTGGCGGCAACGTGCTGAGCAACGGCGTGGCTGCGACGAACCTGTCCGCGGCCACCGGCGCGTACGTGAAGTACACGATGGTGGTGCCGGCCGGTGCCACGGGCTTGAAGTTCGTGATGTCCGGTGGCACCGGCGATGCCGACATGTACGTCAAGTTCGGCAGCGAGCCGACCGACACCGTGTATGACTGCCGTCCGTATGTCAGCGGCAATGCGGAAACCTGCACGATCGCCACGGCGCAGGCGGGTACGTACTACATCAACCTGAAAGCCTACGCGGCGTTCTCCGGTGTCAGCCTGACCGGCAGCTATGCCACCGGTGGCACCGGTACGCAGACGTACACCAACTCCACCGCCACGCCGATTCCGGATGTCAGCACGATCACCAGCACGATCACGGTCTCCGGCCGTACGGGCAATGCGCCGACCAACAGCCAGGTTTCGGTCAACATCACGCATACCTATCGCGGTGACCTGAAGATCGACCTGCTGGCGCCCGATGGCAGCGTTTACGCCCTCAAGGCCAGCAGCACGTCCGACAGCGCCGACAACGTGGTGGCTACGTACACGGTCAACCTGTCGACCGAGCTGCTCAATGGCGCATGGAAACTGCGCGTGCAGGACGTCGCATCAGGAGATACCGGCACGCTCAACTCCTGGAGCATTGTTTTCTGATGCACTAAACCTCAAGAGGTTTTCACGCGAACCCCGGCGAAAGCCGGGGTTTTTTTGCGCCTCAGCAACGTCTTCGTCGAAAACCATGACTTGGCCTGCATACGGATGGCGCACCCGGCTACGGAATGCGGTGCGGGATGTACGGATCGGATACGACGCGAACCGGTGGGCATTACGGAGCCTGCGAACACTGCTCCCGTTGCGGACAGCGCACGTCGACAGGCGGCCCGCCAATGCAAGCCATGCCTGGTCAAGAAGCAGGACACAGCCTCTAGTACAAGCTGCGCGGCGCTGCTGGATCGCGTATCGAGCGGCGGTGGTATGGGAACGTTTCCCTACCTGTTTTTTCACGACTCCCCTGCGGGTCGGGATGCGTGGAACGTCACGGCGGCGCTCACCCTGCATCCTCGCGACGTTCAAGTCGTTGGCCCGGGCCAAAAAAAACCGGCGCCCATTGGGCGCCGGTCGCAACTCACTTGCAAAAGCAAATCAACGCCTGATGCACTGCCGGAAGGAAGAGTCCTGCGCACCCGTGACCATCGAAGCCGAGACCAGGGCGTCGGCAAAGTTGGTCATGCACGCCTGGTATGCGCCCGGGGCGACATTGCTGCTGCAGACGGCATCAGCCGCCAGCACGTTGGCACCTGGAATCAAACCGCCGGGTTGCTCGATCGGTACATCGGTCGTGCATTTGCGGAATCGGGCGGTGCCCCCATTGCGACCCCAACCGATATCGCTCATCAACGACGGCGTCATGTCGAGCATGAAGTTCGCGTTCAACGATGCGCTGATCGCCGGTTCCATGACAGCATTCGGCGAAACGGATGTGTCGAAATGCGAGAAGGTCGAACCCGGGGCAACCACGGTCGGCGAGTACAGCAGCATATGACCGTTCGTGTCGGCTCCCTGGAGCTTGGAAGCATCCTCGACAAAAGCGACCGTCAGTCCCGAACCCACGTTTGCACGGAACGTATCGCCATCGGCCACATTGAGACTGATGGTCGGGATCGTGTTGGCCGCAGAGCCTCCAGTCATGCCCGGCGCCACCGTCGGACTGCCGCTTGTCGACACGTTGGCAATGATGACTCCGGTGGCACCTGCGTTCTGCGCGTTGAGTGCCTTGACACCGAAGCCACAGGTTCCGCGATCAACCAGTGCGATCTGGCCCGTGAAGAAGCCGGGCGTGAACGCCTGGCATCCGTCCGCATTGGGAGCCGTGCCGTCGTCGGCCTGCTTCACCGTGCCACTGAAATTGCCCGCACCTGCCACGGGACCGAAATCAGCCGTTCCATACCCGTAACTGCCGGCAATTCCGCCGGGCGCAGTCACCTGGAACGTCAGCATGTGGCTCAGCACCAATGCAGCAGTCGACGTTACGGTCTGGCCGCCCCAGACCAGTCGGCCCGGCGTCATCATCGCGGTCGCCCGCAGTCCGTCGGTCATGCGCTTGTCGTCGAACCGCAGGTTGCGGACGTTGTCCAGCACGCTGTGCGTATAGACGTCCGAGCGGCTGGTTTCGCCGTCGAAAAACAACGCACCGGTGGTCTTGTCGAGGAAGCCTGAAAATCCGAGCCCATGTCCGATTTCATGCATCACGACGTCGAGGAAATTGATGGCGCCGGCTGGCGTGTTGCCATCCAGGCCGTAATACCAGGACGAGGTCTCCAGGCATCCGGTCGTTCCCAGATTGCTGTTGAATCGCGATGCGATGTCCGCGGGATCCGCCGCATCGGGATCCAGATCCCTTCCCGCCAACGAGTCGGCGAGTGCGGAGTGGTACCAGGTGTTGGGCAGCGGAGCGCCGGGGAAATCATGGTCGATCCAGTTGGGTCCGGCCGAACCGAGCACACCCGCAGACGCGGTGCATGCCAGGGGCTGGAATGAAGCGTAGATCTTCACGTCGACCGGGCTCTTGAGCACGGCGCCCCACAGTCCCATGGCGAACTCATAGGCAATGCGGCGTTGCGCACCGACAGTCGTGCCGGGGTTGGCGCCGACGGGTGCCTTGGCGGTGGGATCGTTCAACCCTTCACCTGCAGCGTCGACGTTGAGCAGCACCAGTCTCGCGGCTTGTGCGGGCGCAGCAAAGGCCACGACACCGGCCAGGGCGAGGGAAACAGCAAGGAGGGTCTTATTCACTGGGCAATTCCTCGTGGGTGCCGCTCTCGCTCAATGCCACGGAACCGTCCGGCTTGACCGTGGCCGTTAGCGTCGTCATCAATTCGGCGGGTAGTTTCATGCCCACGCCACCACCGACCAGCTTCTTCTTCGATGCGATTGCCTGCTGCAGGGTGACCATTTTCAGCCCCTTGCCTCCCGACATCGCCAGATCCAGATTCCGGCTTTCCTGTGCGGTCAGCGGACGAAGCGCCCCGGTCTTTGCATCGATGGCAACTTTCATGCCGTTGTAGCTGACTTCTGCATTTGCCTGCGGCGGATCTGCAGCAAGCGCTGCACCGGCCCAGCCCACGGCCATCGTGATCATCAGTGAACTTGCAAAACGTCTCATCCCTTACTCCTGGTTGCGAAGACTCGCTGCGCTGTTGCGCAGTACGTTCGTCGAGAGGGACAGGATCTCCCCCCTGCCCAGCCCGAGTGTGCCCGGTATGCACAGCCTGCTCAATAGATGATGGAAGCTGAACCATACAGCCGGACACGGATCTTCCGATGCGTATGCAGCTACGGCAAACCGATGCATTAAGCCGTCATCGCACGGCGGCGATTGGGCGTGGAAGAGCGAGAATCGAGTTGTGACTGAGAGACGCATGTCGTTACGCAGAAGAAGGCTCGCTCCGACCACCGACAACTCACAATATTTGATGATGGAGCATCACGACGCCCTCACAAAAAACCCGGCAGCTGCCGGGTTTTTTTCACAACCTCATCCACGAGGGTCCGGAAACTGTGACTCGACGCGCGGAATGAGCGGGCGCCCGTCATGGATTCCGACCTTGTCTGCATGGATCGTTTACGACCTGGCAAGGCGGACATTGGGCACGGTTCGAAGCGGCAGCCGCTGCTGGCGTGGAGTCGATGGAACCAACCAGGACGACATGCAGTCGAGTTGATCGCAGCCAACACCCAGAGCTAAATCGTTCGAACGTCGGCAATCGCCAGGAAAGGCGGTTGGGGAGCAAGTCAAAATGGATTTTGGCTATCATCGTCTAGTCGCGCTAACCCCGTTGGCCTTCGCGCTGGTCGCGATGTCCGCCCAGGCGGCCAGCCGCGTCGACCTGCACCAGCTCGATGTGGCCCAGGTCAACCATCAGTACGCCCTGGCCAGCACCAGCCTGGGCGCCGCCGCACAGCCGCGACTCAAGCACGCCGAAATGCTGGGCCTGGATGCCAATTCGGCCCTGCACCAGCTGGCCGCGACCCGCGACTCCAACGGCACCGTCCACTACCGCTACCAGCAGACGTTCCGTGGCGTGCCGATCTTCGGCGAGCACGTGATCGTCAGCGAAGACCGCTCGGGCAAGGTCCGCAACATGTTCGGCCGTGCCGTCAATGGCCTGGCTGGCGAACTGCCGGCGACGTCGCCCAGGCTCGCCGGGGCGCAGGCCCTGTCGA
>JAQGOI010000237.1 GCA_028293685.1 Lysobacteraceae bacterium
ACTGGAGCGAACAGCCAATCCAGATCAATTGACCGGATCGGGTGGCAAATCCGGCTGGACGACCTCTTCAGGGCACAGCAAAACCCGCCTGGCGCAGCAGGCGTGCCGTTGCGATCAACGGCAGGCCAATCAGTGCGGTGGGATCCTGCGAGGCGATCGCCTCGAACAGCGCGATACCCAATCCCTCCGCCTTGAAGCTGCCTGCGCAGTCGTAGGGTTGTTCGGCATCCAGGTAGCGATGGATCTCGTGTTCGTGCAGGACGCGAAAGTGGACGGTGGTGGTATCCAGGGCCTGCAGGTGGCGCCCGTCGGCGTGGACAAGGCTTACGGCGGTAAGGAACTCGACGCTGCGACCGGACATCGCCGCCAGCTGGGCCACCGCCGCCGCGCGTGCACCGGGCTTGCCAAGCGTCATCCCGTCCAGCACCGCCACCTGATCCGAACCCAGCACCCAGGCTCCAGGGCGCTTGCTGGCGACGACGCCGGCCTTGGCGAAAGCCAACCGCACGGCAAGGACCGCCGGCGACTCACCGGGACGCGGCGCCTCGTCCAGGTCGGGGGCGGCGGTCGCGAAGGGCACATTCAGACGTTGCAGCAGTTGGCGCCGGTAGATCGAGGTCGACGCCAGGATCAGTCCGGCTTGAGCTGGAGGCGCGCTGAGGGTGGTCACGGTCGGATCGGGGCTCAGTTCAACAGGGCCCGGGCGCGTTCGATCTGGATGAGCTGCTGTTCGATCCGATGGCGGGCGGCGTCGATGGAGTCGCGCACCGCGATGAGCTGCTCCACGGACGCATCCACGCCGTGGTGTTGCAGCCACAGGCGCTGCCTGAGCATTTCCTGCAGGGCGTCCCGCACCGGGTTTTCGTCGCTGCCGACAATGGCCTCGATTTCCACGCGCGCCGTGCGTAACCGCTCCTCCAGTGCGTCGGCCGCGTCCAGCACCTGTGTCAGCGCCTGCTGGCGTCGACTGCTGCGCTGTCGCACTAGGAAGGCCACCCCTGCGACAATGATGGCGACTGGGATCCATAGCAAAGCGATGCTCAAGCGGGCGATCCGGACGGGGCGAGGCTGCAGTCTGCCGTCGCCCCGGACGCGGGGCAAATAACCATGAACAACCGGGTCGCCGGTTTGACAGCAATGGCTGCTGCGCCTAACATTCCGCCGCTTATGTCTGCGGAATTGCCTGATCTGCGGGTGCCCGAGGTCCTCGACGCCTGGCGGATGGTCGCCGCACGCCGTGAATTCAAGGGGACGCTGCCGTTGTCGTCGCTGGCGCGCCTCAAGGATGTGCTGCTCGACGCGGAAGGCCTGGTGCACTTTGCGATCGAATTCGATCGCGATGCGTTGCAGGTGCCTTACGTCGAGCTGCGGATCCAGGCGGAGTTGCCGCTGCAGTGCCAGCGTACGTTGCAGAGGTTCCTGCAGCCGGTGGACCTGGTGCAACGCCTGGGCTTGATGCGGGAGGAAGCCGAGGAAGCGGGATTGCCTGAAGGCTACGAGCCGCTGCGGTTGCCTGCCGACGGGATGTTGCGACCGGTGGATCTGGTGGAAGATGAATTGATTCTTGCTGTGCCCGTGGTGCCGGTGATGCCGGGCACGGAAGCGATGGAAAAAGACTGGCCGGTGCAGGCAGTCGAGCTGGAACAGGCCAACCCGTTCGCGGCGCTGGCCCGGCTCAAACCATCCAACTGATGGTGCGGCTGAAGACAACACGGCATTGCCGTCATTTTTAATGTATTGAAGTTGGAGCGACCCCATGGCTGTACAGAAATCCCGCGTCTCCCCGTCCCGCCGTGGCATGCGTCGCGCCCACGACGCGCTCAGCTCCAAGCAGCTGGCGACCGACCCGACCTCCGGCGAGACGCACGTGCGTCACCACGTCACTGCCGACGGTTACTATCGTGGCAAGCAGGTCATCGTGCCCAAGACCTCGGTGGTCGAGGAAGATTGATCCCGCGGATCTCGGCCGGCACTGCCGGCCGCGTCCATGCGCAGTCGTGCCTTGACGGCCGGCTCCAGCCGAACAGCCACGGGGTCGTTCCATGAGTGAGCACGTCGCTGCCCAGACACACGCTGGCCGGATCTTTTCCCGCATTGCCGGCACCGGCAGTTACCTGCCGGAAAAAGTGCTGACCAATGCGGACCTGACGCAGTTCGTCGATACCAGCGACGAATGGATCACGTCGCGTACGGGCATCCGCGAACGTCACATCGCTGCCGAAGGCGAGACGACCGGTGACCTGGCCTATCACGCGTCGGTGCGTGCACTGGAGTCTGCCGGTGTCGATGCTTCGGAAATCGACCTGATCATCCTCGGCACCACCACGCCGGACCTGATCTTCCCTTCGACGGCATGCCTGCTGCAGCATCGACTCGGCGCCAACGGTTGCCCGGCTTTCGACGTCAATGCCGCCTGCTCGGGCTTCCTGTACGCATTGTCGGTAGCCGACAATTTCATTCGTTCCGGAGCCGCCAAAACCGCGCTTGTCGTCGGTGCCGAGACGCTGACACGCATGCTGGACTGGTCTGACCGTGGCACCTGCGTGCTGTTTGGCGACGGCGCAGGGGCCGTTGTGCTCAAGGCCGATGCGGAAACCGGAATCCTCAGCACCCACCTGCACGCCGATGGCAGCAAGAAGGAATTGCTGTGGAATCCCGTTGGCGTTTCGGTCGGTTTCAAGCCCGGTGAACCCA
>JAQGOI010000277.1 GCA_028293685.1 Lysobacteraceae bacterium
CTACTACGCCGAAGACGAAGCGCACCAGCGCGAAGCGCTGCTCGCCCAGCTGGCGCAGGCATGGCCGCAGCTGCAGGTCATCGCCGCGTGCGAAGACGGCGCCAGCGCATTGGAAGCCATCGCCGAACACCAGCCGCACGTCGCTTTCCTCGACATCCGCATGCCGGGCCTGACCGGGCTCGACGTCGCCGCCGCCGCCACGCAGGTCAGCCCGCGCACGCAGATCGTGTTCGTCACCGCCTACGACCAGTACGCGGTGGATGCGTTCGAGCGCGGCGCGATCGATTACCTGCTCAAGCCGATCACCGCCGAACGGCTGGCTGCGACCGTGCAACGCCTGCAGGCGCGCGTTGAAACGCCTGACGCCAACGCGCTTGCCGCGCTGCTCGAGCGGCTTGGCAAAAACCTGCCGCGCGAAAACGGCCCGGAACCGTTGACCTGGATCACCGCCAGTGCCGGTCGCGAAACACGCCTGATCCTGGTCGACGACGTCATCTATTTCCGCGCCGACAACAAATACACGACGGTGATGACCGCCGACGGCGAAGCGCTGCTGCGCACGCCGATCCGCGAACTGCTGACGCTGCTGGATGCGACCAGGTTCAAGCAGATCCACCGTTCCACCATCGTCAATCTCAAAGCGATCGCCGGCATCGTCCGCTACGACAGCGGTCGCGGCACCGTGCGCCTCAAGTCGCTGCCTGAAACTTTGACCGTGAGCGCGCCGTACATGGCGTTGTTCCGCCACATGTAATCGAGCCATTGACACCGGGATCGCATCCGCGATCCCGCCGCACCGACAACGCACGCGCCGCTCCCCCGCAAAGGTGACCCATGAACGCACTCAGCACGCTGCTCTACTTCGTCCTCTCGTTGTTCGGCGTCGACCTGGGCAGCCACGTGTACATCGACCGCATCCGCGCCGACGGCACCGATACCCTCTACAGCAAGGTCGTTGCGCAACCCACGGTCACGCGCTTCGAATGCCTGCGCAGTGCGAGCGGGCAGTGTTACTACACCGTGTTTGCGTCGGATTGCGCGGCGTCGGGGTCGACATCAGCGGCCGAGTGCGTGCGCAAACCGGTTGAACACTTCGCGCTGGCGAGGGGTGGAATCCGCCAGATTGCCGCGCTGCCGACGTTTCGGCTGTGCGTCAGCTCGGAAGCGGGAATCGCGCGTCCGGACTGTGGTTGAGACCTGGCTTATCGAGCCGGCCCGGGCCTATTGAGAGCGCATTGATTGGGAACGCGCCGGAGCCAGCGCGTTGATCTGCGCGATTCGCCGTCCATAGGCCGACTCGAGGCAGCCGACGGTCTGGCATGTGTTGCGCACCTGTTCACGCCAACCAACCTGGTCGCGCTGGAGCGCGGCGGGATCGTCGACATGGTCACGCGCCCGCGCAAAGGATTGCGCCAGCTGCTGATCCAGGGCCGAAAGGCCCGCATCACGGCAGACCAGCATGTCGGCAGGCGACGCCGAAGCAGCGCACGCGGGGACACGCACCACGCGCGGATGCACGACGACCCGTGCGATCAAATCAGATGCGCGCGCCAGCAGCGACCTGCGCGTCGGTTGCGGGCGCCAGTGCGCAGGCAAGGCATAGTCGCGGCACGACCCCGCGAATAACCCAAGGCTGCGCGCTGCTTCTGACGGATCATCGCGTGTCACCAATCCCTGGCACGCCAGCCTGCGCGCCTGCTCACCGTCGACCAGCGGCTGCACGGCGACAGCACGCGAGGGCGCCACGGACAGCGGCGCAGCGACTGGGGTTTGCGGAACGGCGATCACCGCCACTTCGCGAGCGGCTGCCTGCACCGGCGCGGAAACACGAGCGGGGGCCTGCACTGGCGCGGAAACAAGCGCGTGCGTGGGCGACGCATCGACAGCAGCGGTCGCCGTGATGGCGCTGGGCGGCTGCACGGTCGGTGGCGGCGTTGCACGCGCGACCGCGTTGTCGGTCTGTGGCATGCGCCCGCGATCGTCGCGTCGTGTGGATCGCTCGGGAGCAGCCGCCAGGTTTGCATCGGCGGGCCCGACACGCGTCGCATCGACGTCCGGCTCTGGTGCCCGATCGGCATTGGCGAGCGTGAGCTGCGGCCTTGCGGGCGTGGCGACATTCAGCAGGATGCGCCTGCTGCCGTTGCCCGGCGTCCAGTAAAGCACGCCCGATAGGTGCTCCGGCACCTCATACGCGATCTTTCCCCGCATGCTTTGTGCGGGCGACAGCACCTGCAGGCTCAGATACTCGTCGCTGAGCAAGGTGACCGGCGTATCGAACGTCCGTAGCTGCGATTCGTTCATTGCGATCAGGCGGCCTTCGGGCAGCACCTGCGGATCGGCAGCGTGATTGCGAACGCTCACGTCGAGCACGATGAACTGGTTGCCCGGCGCAGCCTCCTTGCTTTCCAGCGTCGACGTCTCAAGACGGTGCGTCACCTGCGCGGCGTGGACGGTCCACGCCAAGGGCGCCTGCGGCAGCGCCATCGCGCTCATGCCGGCGAATCCATGGTTGCGCGACGGACAGCCACCCAAGGGCAGCAGCGCGCAGGCAAGCGCCAGCACTGCCATGGCTCGCCGGATCCTGTATTGCAGGTGGCGCCGGCGGCGTGTGCCCGTGATGTCGGATACCCGTTCCCTCATGGCGACAGTGTCCCTGCCTCGCCACGAACTCAGGATTAACCGCCACGCGCATGACGTGAATCGCTCAGCATCGTGAAGGGCTAGCGAAATTGGAAGTGCGATTGCGTGCGGTAACGCTGAATATGTCTGGGGCGGGCTGCGCGCCGGTTTGAAGACCTCGACACGCAACAAAAAAAAGCCCCGCCGAAGCGGGGCTTTCGTCAAGCAGCGGATATTTCAACGGGACTTTGGACGCATGTGTCCGGCCTCGACTTCGGCCTTGGACAGAAAACCATCGTGGTTGCTGTCCATGCGCGAGAACATCGCCTGGGCGGCGGCTGCGTGCTCGGCCGCGGTGATGTTGCCATCGTGGTTGGCATCCATCATGCCGTGCATGCCCGCCATGCCTTCGTGGTCGTGCATGCCGTGGTCGTGCATGTCCTTGTCGCCATCCATGCCGGCGTGGTGGTCGCCGTCGTCGCGATCACCGTCATGGTCGCCACGCATCTTCTCGTGCCCCGCCTTGAGTTCATCGCCGGTGACCTTGCCGTCGCGATTGGCATCCATGCGCGCGAACATCGCGTGTGCAAATGCCACGGACTCCGCTTCGGTCAGCACGCCGTCATGGTTGGTGTCCATCATCGCCATCGGATCGCCATGCATGCCGTGATGTTCCATGCGTTCTTCCTTGCTGTCATGCCCGGCCGCCATCTCGGTCGCGCTGATCACGCCGTCGTGGTTCGCGTCCATGCGGCTGAACATCGCCTGCGCGCCGGCCGCGTGCTCGCTTGCGGAGATGCGGCCATCGTTGTTGCTGTCCATGCGCTTGAACATGTCGCCGTGGCCCCAGGCACCCCAGGCGCCAGCCGACAGCACGAGGCCGCCGATCAGCGAAAACAGGATCGTATGGCGGATATTGCGTTTCATTCGAAGCTCCGATTGCGGGAAAGTCGGGCCACGCTGCGCCTGCCGGAATGAGCCAGCGGTTAATGACGCCGTTTTTCGGGTGCCGCACGCTGGTAGCGGCGCTTCCCGTTCAGCTAGGGTGAAAGTTCGTTCGTATCCTCGGACCCCGGACCCGTCCGCTTACCATCGGTCGTGATGGCATCGGCATGCTCACTGAGCGGGACAGTCGCGTCTCGCCCTTGGTAAACACGCATGACATCCAAAGCCCGAGGACCACGAGCGATGGACGACCCTTATGACCTGCAACGCTTTGTCGATGCCCAGGACGGCGTGTTCGGGCAGGCCCGGGATGAGCTGAGCGCCGGCCGCAAGACCACGCACTGGATGTGGTTCGTGTTTCCACAGCTGCGCGGCCTGGGTCACAGCGCGATGGCGACGACGTTCGGTATTACCTCGCTCGACGAAGCCCGCGCGTATCTGGCGCACCCACTCCTCGGTCCACGGTTGCGGGAATGCGTGGCGCTGACACTCCGGATCCGTGGCCGCTCGGTCACCGACGTATTCGGCTCGCCGGATGACCTGAAGTTCCGGTCCTGCATGACGCTGTTCCAACGTGCCGGACCCGAAGAGCACCTCTTCGGCGACGCGCTACGGAACTATTGCGGTGGGACGCCGGATACACGGACGCTTGAGTTGCTGCACCAGCAGGCTCGTTGACGTCGCCCGTCGCTTTCGCCTTGGGCGCGTGACGTGCGTCGATCGGCCCGTCAGGTTCTCGAGCCTTTGCTCCTGGGTACCGAATGCGTCGTGTTGTAGGCCACCGCCTCGCGCAGCAGGGCCTTGAGCCTGACCTTGTCGATCCGGTCGCCCTCGTGGAAGTCGATCGCACGCCACTTGCTCCCGTCGAGGCCCGCATTGAACAGCTTCGCGGGGTCGGTGAGCTTGGCGCCGTGGAAGAACGTGAGCTTGACCTTGTCCTTGTGCGCGTTGGCCAGGACATACATGCCTTCGTGCGACCAGACGGGCGTGCCCATCCACTTCCATTCTTCGATGACCTGGGGGTCGACATCGTGGATGAGCTTGCGCAGCTCGGCCATGCGCTCGCCTCGCCAATCGCCAAGGCTCGCGATCTTCTTGTCGATCTTCTTGTCGATCCGCTGCGAGGCGCTCGTCGCGTCCGATGCCTTGGCGACCGACTTGCGCGGCACGGCTTTTTTCGCCGCCACCTTTTTTGCGACCTTCGGCGGGGTTTTCGCTGACTGCCTGCTCGCCGTTCTCTTTGCCGTCGTACCGGTCATCGTGCCTGCTCCTGGAGTGGTCATTCCCTGCCGCACCTGGATCATCTTCCAGCCATTCCGCACTGCGCTCGCGCCTGCTCGTTCGCGCGGCCGTTGGCGTCGGTGTGCACCGGCGAAGGCGTCCCAAACGCTCGGCCC
>JAQGOI010000290.1 GCA_028293685.1 Lysobacteraceae bacterium
TGGCGCCACAGATCGACGGCCGCGACCTGCGGCAGGTACTGGCAGGCAACCTCCAACCGGATTGGCCGACACCGCCCCAATGGCGTGAACCGAGCCAACCGATCACGTAGCTGCGCGTTGGAATTGCGAGCATATGCGGATGGTGGCGATCGACTGATCCGGCCCGCAAATGCTGGCAGTGCATAAGCGAATAACCAGCATTCCTTTCCCGTCGGTGACCCGTGTCCCTACGGTGGTGGCAGTGCTCAACCGCCGATGCGACCCATGCCAGCCACCGCCGTTTCCGAGTCGCCTTCCCAGTTGCTGTCGGTCGAACAGGCGACGCAGCTTGCGTTGCTCACCGATGGACTCGATGCCACGGGTCTGATCTGGGTTTCGGGCTACATCGCCGGCCTCGCCCGCCGGCAGGCCCTGTCGACATCGCCGCCGCCATCGTCGAGTGCCACCATCGAAGCGGTTGCGTCGTCGCGTCCCAGCATCGTCTACGGCAGTCAGACCGGTAACGCGAAGCGCCTCGCGGAAGATCTGGCGCAACAGCTGGAGCAATCCGGCGTGCGCACGCGGCTGCTGAGCGCAGCGGCGTATCCGCTACGCGAATTGCGCAATGAAAGTCATCTGATCCTGGTTGTCAGTACCCAAGGCGACGGAGACCCGCCCGACGACGCACGCGCGCTCGTCGATTTCGTCGAAGGCAAGCGGGCACCGGCATTGAAGTCGCTCAAGTACGCAGTTCTGGGACTTGGCGACTCGAGCTACCCGCAGTTCAACGCGATCGGACGTCGCCTTGACGAGCGCCTGGCCGAACTGGGAGCCAGCCGCTGGCTTCCGCGAGCCGATGCGGACCTGGACATCGATACCGTCGCCCAGCCGTGGCTTTCGAATGCGGTCAAGGCCGCCAGGGAAGCCCTGCTGCCACCTCTGGCCAGCGTGACATCGCTTCGCCCCGCGCTGGCAAGCACCAGCGAACAGCCCAAGGTCTCGCGCGAGAAACCATTTCTTGCCGAACTGCTGGTCAACCAGCGGATCACAGCGCGCAACAGCCACCGCGACGTCCGCCATGTCGAGCTTTCACTTGAGTCCGTCGACCTGCGGTACGAGCCGGGCGACGCGATCGGCGTATGGCCGGCCAATGCACCGGCGCTGGTCCACGCCATCCTCCAGGCGCTGCAGCTGGATGCCGATGAAGAGGTCGGCGACAGCAACAACCGTTTCACGCTCGTCGAATGGCTGTCGCACAGGAAGGAACTCACGCGATTGTCGCGACCCTTCATCGCGCGCCTTGCCGCCATCAGCAGCGACGCGAGCCTCGAAGCGCTGCTTGCGCCGGAGCAGTCGGGCCGCCTTTCGGAGCTGGTTCACGACAACCAGGTGCTCGATCTGCTGCTCAATCACCCGGGCAAGTGGAGCGGGCAAACGCTCATCGATGCGTTACGCCCTCTGGCCCCCCGGCTCTACTCGATAGCGTCCAGCAGGAAGGCCGTCGGTGATGAAGCGCATCTGACGATCGCCCACCTGCAGTACGGGACCAATGCAGGCGAGCGTTGGGGCGCAGCCTCCAACTTCATCGCAAGGACGACGGACGGCAATCAAGTCCCGGTCTTTGTCGAGAGCAACGACCGCTTTCGTCTGCCCAGGGACAGCGCGCGCGACGTGATCATGATCGGTGCCGGTACGGGCGTAGCGCCGTTTCGCGCTTTCGTCCAGGAGCGCACGGCGATCGGGGCTGGCGGTCGCAACTGGCTGCTGTTCGGAAACACCAACGGACGCGATGACTTTCTGTATCAGGTCGAATGGCAGGAAGCGCTGAAACATCGCCATCTGGATCGTCTTGACGTCGCCTTTTCACGCGAACGGCCGCAGAAGACCTATGTCCAGCACCGCCTCGCCGAGCACGGGCGCGAGGTGTACGCATGGCTGGAAAGCGGCGCGAGCCTTTACGTCTGTGGCGGCATCGCAATGGGAAAGGCCGTCGAGGAAACACTCGTCGATGTCATCGCGACGCACGGCGCCCGAAACCGGGAAAGCGCAATCGACCATGTGCGTGCACTGCAACAACAGGGGCGTTATGCCCGGGATCTGTATTGATGAGCGCCAAATCCGTCGAAGACATCAAACGGCACAGTACCCGCCTGCGCGGCACGTTGCAGCAGTCGCTGGCTGATCCGATCACCGGGGCGATTGCCGAGCACGACCAGACGCTCATCAAATTCCACGGCTCCTACCAGCAGGACGACCGTGACCTGAGGGAAGAGCGGCGCAAGCAGAAGCTCGAGCCGGCGTACGCATTCATGATCCGCACGCGGACACCAGGCGGCATCGTATCGCCAGCCCAGTGGCTGAAACTCGACGGCATCGCAACGATCTTCGCGCAGCGTGGCTTGCGCATCACGACCCGTCAGGCATTCCAGTTCCATGGCGTCATCAAGGGCAATCTGAAGCCGACGATGAAGGCGATCAATGCTGCTGTCATCGATACGCTCGCGGCATGCGGCGATGTTAACCGCAACATCGTCGTTGCGGCCAATCCCCATGCGTCGAGCGTCCATCGCGAGGTTTACCTGCAGGCATCGGCACTCTCGAAACATCTGTTGCCCCATAGCCGCGCCTACTACGAGATATGGCTGGACGAGGAAAAGGTTGCCGACAGCGGCGAGGAAGCCGAGCCGCTCTATGGCGCGACCTACCTGCCGCGCAAGTTCAAGATCGGCTTTGCAGTCCCGCCCGACAACGACGTCGACATCTTCGCCCAGGACCTCGGCTTCATCGCGATCGTCGACGAGGTCTTGCCGGGGAAAAATGAACTGCTCGGCTACAACGTCAGTGTGGGCGGCGGAATGGGCGCGACACATGGCGACCACGAGACCTACCCCAGGCTGGGCACCATCATCGGATTCGATTTACCAGAACAGGTGACGGCGATCACCGAGGCTGTGCTGACCACCCAGCGCGACTGGGGCAATCGACTCGTACGCAAGCGCGCACGGTTGAAGTACACCATCGATGATCGCGGAGTTGCAGCATTCAAGGCTGAAGTCGAACGCCGGTCCGGCATTCCGCTACGTCCCGAACGCACGTTTGCGTTTGCCCATAACGGTGACCGCTTTGGCTGGATACGCAGCGAAAACCACGCGTGGCACCTGACGCTGCACATACCCGCCGGGCGCATCTGGGACCGCGACGGCCTGTCGCATTTGAGCGGGATGCGCGCAATAGCGCAGCTGCTCTCCGCGACCAGGGCCGACGCACGGTCGCAGCCCGAATTCAGGCTCACCGCCAATCAGAACCTGGTGATCGCCAACGTCGACGACGCCCAGCGCGAAAACATCGACCGTC
>JAQGOI010000240.1 GCA_028293685.1 Lysobacteraceae bacterium
GGGCCTCGAACACCAACGGCACCAGCGACGCGCGGCGGCCGCCGAAGACGATCGCCGCGATCGGCACGCCCTGGGCTTCTTCGGCGCGCGATGAGTAGCTCGGACATTGCCGGGCGCTGACGGTGAACCGCGAATTGGGATGCGCAGCGGGACGCTTGGCCTTGTCGTACGGCTCGCCGCGCCAGTCGGTCACCGGCACCTGTCCGTTGTCGATGCCCTCCCACCACGGCTGGTTGTCGGCAGTGAGTCCGACGTTGGTGAAGATGGTGTCGTGCTGGATCGACGCCAACGCATTGGGATTGGATTTTTCCGACGTGCCTGGGGCGACGCCAAAGAATCCTGCCTCCGGATTGATCGCATACAGTCGTCCATCGGAGCCCGGCCGCATCCAGCAGATGTCGTCGCCGATCGTCCATACCTTCCAGCCATCGTGGCGATAGCCTTCGGGCGGAATCAGCATCGCCAGGTTGGTCTTGCCGCACGCACTGGGGAATGCAGCGGCGATGTAATGCGTTTTGCCCTCCGGATTCTCCAGCCCGAGGATCAGCATGTGTTCGGCCAACCACCCTTCGGTGCGCGCCTGGTGCGATGCGATGCGCAGGGCGTGGCACTTTTTCCCCAGCAACGCATTGCCGCCGTAACCCGAACCGAATGACTTGATCGTCAGCTCTTCGGGGAAATGCATGATGAAGCGCCGCTCGGGATCGAGTTCGCCGATGGAGTGCAGACCGCGCACGAACGTCCCCTCACGCTCGATGCGGGCGAGAGCAGCCGCGCCCATGCGCGTCATGATCCGCATGTTGGCGACGACATAAGGCGAATCGGTGATCTCCACCCCGCAGCGCGACAGCGGCGAGTCGATGGGCCCCATGCAATACGGAATCACATACATCGCGCGGCCGCGCATGCAGCCCTCGAACAGCGCGTCCATCCGGGCATGGCCGTCGGACGGCGACATCCAGTGGTTGTTCGGACCGGCCTCGTCGCGCTCGCTGGTGCATACGAACGTCAGATGCTCGACGCGCGCGACGTCATCCGGGTGCGAGCGGTGCAGCCAGCTGCGCGGATGCGTCCGCGGATTGAGCGGCAGCAGCGTGCCGTCGGCTTCCATCTGTGCCGTCAGCGCGGCGAACTCGCTGTCGCTGCCGTCGCACCACTGGATCAGGTCGGGCTGGGTCAGGCGCGCCGTTTCGAGCACCCATTGATTGAGCGCGTCCAGGCTGCTGCCGGTGCTCTGCGACACGGAGGTGTCGGCGCGCATGCTGTCGCGTGGCGATGCTCCCGTGCCGCCCATGATCGAATCCGTTGCCTTCAAAACAGTCACCTTGGTTTGCTTGAATACGATGGCTCGCCCGTCGCCTCAGCCTGCCGGAATCAGCGTTTCCATCACGTGTTCGACATAGGCTTCGAACTCGTCATGCTGCAGGCGCGGCTGGTGCAACTGCAGGTTGAGCTGCAGGAAACCGACATACGCGGCGTAGGCCAGTCGCGCGCGGTGTTGCGCATCGGCGCGCGCCATTCCCGCCTGGCGCATGGATGCTGTCAGGTAATCCAGGCGGCGCTCGGACACGCGTTCGATCACCGGCTTGACGGCCGGGTGATCCAGCGCCTTGAGCAGCTCGCTATAGATGATGTGCAACTTGGCTTGGTGCGCCACGACCTGGAACAGGGCGCGCAGCCGCTCGCGCGGATCGGACACCGCTTCGACCGAGCCAAAGACGGTTTCCTGTTCGACCCGCTCCCAACGTTCCAGCGCGGCCTGCAGCAGGGCATCCCGCGAGGGAAAATGCCAGTAGAAGCTGCCTTTGGTGACGCCCAGCCGACGGGCGAGTGGTTCGACCGCCACGGCGGAGACACCCTGTTCGGCGATCACATCCAGCGCCGCCTGGGCCCAGTCCTCGGCACTCAGGCGCCCACCGCGTTCGGAGGTGCGGGCGGGAGTTGCTGTGCCGGCCGACGTCATCTGCGCAGTGTATCCATACGCCAGCGTGCTGAACAGTATGTACGCCGGCTCGGGTTGACACGGCTCGACCCCCTCTCAATACTTGGGCGTATGGTCAGCCGGCAGCGCGTGCGATGGTTGGCCGCTACTCTTGCCAGATCGGCAGTCCCAATGGTGTTTCGGAGCTAAACGATGAGCGTGCTGCTGCCTTTTGTCGCCGTGCTGCTCGGCGGCGCTTTCGCCGCCTACCATCGCTACCGGCTCGTAGTCTGGGTTGCCATCAGTGCCGCCTTGCTCCTCGCCTGCCTGATGGCCGGCGCCAGCCATGTCGCGGTCGGCATGGCCGCGCTGCTGGTGGTGCTTGTCGCCGGGCCTCTGCTGGTCCCGGAGTTCCGCAAACAGCGGATCACCACGCCGCTGCTGACCTTTTACACCAGGATCCTGCCGCCACTGTCCGATACCGAACGCACGGCGCTGGAGGCCGGAACGGTCGGTTTCGAAGGCGAGCTGTTTTCCGGCAAGCCCGACTGGGACCAGCTGCTGACCCAGCCTAAACCGGCACTGACGGCAGCCGAGCACGCATTCCTCGACGGCCCATGCGAGGCCTTGTGCCGGATGAGCGACGACTGGGACATCAGCCACGTTCGCGCCGACCTCCCGCCGGAACTGTGGGAGTTCATGAAGAGCAACAAGTTCTTCGGACTGAACATCCCGGTCGAGTACGGCGGCCTCGGCTTCAGCGCCCTGATGAACCACAAGGTCATCCAGAAGCTGTCGTCGATCTCGTCGACGGTCAGCACGACCGTCGGCGTACCCAACTCGCTGGGACCGGCGGAATTGCTGATGCACTAC
>JAQGOI010000308.1 GCA_028293685.1 Lysobacteraceae bacterium
CGGCAGGACGCGCATTCTAGCGTTCATGCGTGAGCGGGCCGGGCACGAACGCTCCGCTACAATCCGCGCCTCTCAGACCGCCTCGCCTGCGTTCACGCGAAGGGCGGCTTAGCAACACAAGGCAGTCCGATGACCGGCACGACATGGCAATACGAGAACTTCGAGCCTACCGGCTCCGCGATCGGCTATCGCATCCGCCGCAAGCTCGACGAAGTGCAGTCGCCGTTCCAGAAGATCGAGATCTTCGAGACCACCGACTGGGGCAACCTGATGCTGATCGACGGCGCGGTGATGCTGACCTCGCGCGACAATTTTTTCTACCACGAGATGATGTCGCACCCGGCGCTGTTCACCCACGCCGATCCGCGGCATGTCGTGATCATCGGCGGTGGTGATTGCGGCACCCTGCGTGAAGTGCTCAAGCACCCGGGCGTCGAACGTGCGGTGCAATGCGACATCGACGAACAGGTCACGCGCATGGCCGAGAAGTGGTTCCCCGAACTGTGCGACGCCAATGACGACGCCCGCGCGCAGCTGCTGTTCGACGACGGCATCGCCTACATGGCCGATTGCGAGCAGGCCAGCGTCGACATCGTGATCGTCGACTCGACCGATCCGGTCGGGCCGGCCGAGGGCCTGTTCAACCGCGCGTTCTACGCCAGTTGCTTCCGCGCGCTCAAGGACGACGGCATCCTGGTGCAGCAATCCGAATCGCCGCTCGCCCTGCTCGAGCTGATCAGGGAAATGCGCGGCGAGATGCGCAAGGCCGGCTTCACCGGTTTTCGGACACTGCCGTTTCCGCAGCCCTGCTATCCGACCGGCTGGTGGTCGTGCACGCTGGCGCGCAAGGCGGGCGGGTTCGATTTTCGCGAGGACGGCGCCGGGGTTGCCAGCAGGTATTACAGCGCCGACATCCACCGCGGCGCGCTGACACTGCCACCGTTCGTAGCCGCAGCGCTGGGCGACTGACCAGTCGTCCGCCGCCCACAGGATGGGCGGTCACAGTTTCGGTCCCGGCGGGATGCAGCGGAAGCGCAGGTAGTGAACAATGGTCCGCCGGCTGCAGGGAGGACCTGCCTGCCGGCACAGGAGCCCATTGGCCCACCATCGTCTGCTCATTGTCGTCGCGCTTGCGCTGCTGTCCGGCAGCGTTTTCGCGGCATCGCCCGCTGCAGTGCCGCCCGCCGCGATGCCGGCCGGGCAGGCCGCGGCGTTCGATGCCCTGTACCGGCGCCTGGACAACACTGAGATCTTCACCCTGGATCCGGCGCAGGTGCAGCAGCGCCTGGCCGACCTGGAGCGGCTGCTACCCCGCAACGACAATGCGCGCCTGTTGCACTATCAATCGATGCGCTGCAGCTGGGGTTTCAACGACGCGCGCCAGCAGTTGGCGTACGCCGACGATGGCCTGCGCCGGGCCCAGGCGGTTGCCGACGCCGATGCCCAGATCCGCTTCCTCTATTGCCGCGGTGCGGCGCGCGAGCAGGCGGCGACGTCCGTTGCGGCGTTGCAGGATTACGACGCCGCGATCGCGCTGGCGCGCAGGCAGGAAAACAACCATCTGCTGGCCGACGGGCTCGTCGCGCGCGGGTCGGTGCAATCGCTGCTCGGCGAGCAGGGGCACGCGATCCTGGATTTCCTGGCCGCCCAGGGCCTGTATGAGCGCGAGGGGTTGAAGGACGACGCGGAATCGAACCTGTTCAACCTCGCCGTCGCCTACCGCCGTCTCGGCGATCTCGACAAGGCCATGGAGTACCTCAAGCAGAGCGAAGCCTTCGCCGAAAGCATCAACGACCATTACGGCCTCTCGGCGACGCTGATGCAGGAAGCCTACTGGTATGAAAACCAGGGCCGTTCGACGGAGGCCCTGGACATGTACCAGCGTGCGCTGGCCGTGGCGCAGAAGCAGCCGAGCCCGGACGACATCGCCGCCGCGCACCTGGGCATGGCGTTCCCGTACATCCAGCAGCGCCGGTTCGCGCGCGCGTTGCAGATGCTCGACAGGGCGCAGGCGGAGTTCAAGGCGGTCGGCGACGTGTCCAACGACGACATGATCGACCTGCGCCGCGGCCAGGCGCTGGCGGGGCTGGATCGGCAAGCGCAGGCGCTGGCGCGGTTCAATCGCGCGGAAGCCGGAATCGAGCGCAGCGGCAACCTGCGTTACATGGCCAAGCTGTACCAGGCACGCGCCGCCACGCAGCAGGCACTCGGGCATGCCGACGCGGCCATCGCCGATCTCCAGCGCTATATCGACACCACGGAGACGATCGACCGCACCAACCGCAGCCAGCAGGCGGAGGTATTGCGGTTCCAGTTCGACAGCGCGCGGCGCGATCTGGAGAACCGCCGGCTGCTGGCCGAAAAGTCCATGCAGGAGCACCAGGTCGCCGCCTTGCTGGAAGCGCGGCGCTGGCAGTGGACGGCGCTGCTGCTGGGCGGGCTGCTGCTGGCGTTGCTCGGCAGCCTGGTCGTGCGCCAGATCGCAAGGACCCGCCGCCTGCACATCCTGGCGTCCACCGATGCATTGACCGGCGTCGCCAACCGCCGTCACGTGGAGCGCTTCGGCAGTGAGGCCATTGTTCGTGCACGCGATACCGGCCAGCCGTTGACGGTGGTGACGTTCGACATCGACCATTTCAAGCGCGTCAACGATGCGCGCGGCCACCTCGCCGGCGACCAGGTGCTCGCGCGGCTGGCCAGCGCCTGTCAGGATGCGCTGCGGCAGTTCGACCTGCTCGGGCGGCTTGGCGGCGAGGAATTCATGGTGGTGCTTCCCAATACCCGGCTCGAGCAGGCGTTGCCGATCGCCGAACGGCTGCGCATGGCGGTGTCGTCGCTCAACCTGTCCGACATCGGCGGCGAGCTTGCCATCACCATCAGCGTGGGAATGGCTGAACTCAAACCCGAGGACGCCGATCTCAAGGCGCTGCTGCACCGTGCCGATCGTGCCCTCTACCGGGCCAAGGCGCAGGGTCGCGATTGCATCGAGATGCACGCTTGAAGCCGGAGGAGAGCGGCGCAGCCCTGCCTTCCGCAGCCTTCTTTCCGCGCCGCTTCTATCTGTTGCAGATCGCGCTGCTCGCCGCGTCGGCGATCGCGCTGTCGTGGCTGTTCCATGTCACGCGGCTGGACCTGCAGCTGGCGACGCCGTACTACGACCCGGTCAACCACACGTTTCCGTGGCGTTATGCCTGGATCAGCAAGTATTTCATCCATCGTTACCTGAAATATTCGCTGCTGCTGGCCGGCGTGGCCGTGTGGCTGGCGGCGCTGGCGATACGCCGCCATGCGCGCCTGCCGCACTTTTTCCTCACGCATCGGCGGCGCTGGTGGTTCGTTGCCTGGTGCTTCGTCGCCGTGCCGGTGGTCATTGCCGTGCTGCGTCGGCTCAGCCCGATGCACTGCCCGTGGGAGGTCAGCGATTTCGGCGGCTATGCGCCGTACATCGACCTGTGGACGCAGGCACCCGCCGGCTTGCGTCCGGGCCACTGTTTTCCCGCGGCGTTCGTCGCCTCGGGTTCCTGGCTGCTCGGTTTCGCACTGCTCTGGTACCCTGAACACAAGCTGCGCAGCGTCCTCGTCGGACTGACCGCGTTGCTGCTGGCGTTTTCACTGGGATGGGTGCAGCAGATGCGCGGGGCGCACTTCCTGTCGCACACGCTGTGGTCGTTGTGGGTGAGCTGGGCGGTGGTCGTGCTGCTGCATGCGCTCTCCGGCACGTGGCGCGAACGCTCGCCCTGAGCACCGGAACGCTCCCGCGCTAGAGCGCATCCCCATCAAGTTCGCCGGTACGGATGCGCACGACGCGCTCCAGGTCCCAGACGAAGATCTTGCCGTCGCCGATCTTGCCGGTACCGGCGGCCTGCATGATCGCCTCGACCACGGCATCGGCTTCGCTGTCGCTGACCGCAACCTCCAGCTTGATCTTCGGCAGGAAATCGACCACGTATTCGGCGCCCCGGTACAGTTCGGTATGGCCCTTCTGGCGGCCGAAACCCTTGACCTCGGTGACCGTGACCCCGGCGACGCCCGCGGCGGACAACGCCTCGCGCACATCGTCGAGCTTGAACGGCTTGATGATCGCCATCACCATTTTCATTGCAGTCGTTCCTCGTGGGAGGCGGCAGCATAGCGGCTGCGTCTGGCGGGCGCGTCGACACCGGTGCGACGGCGACCGTGGCACCATGGCGCCGGAATTCCCTGACGGTCGATGGCGGCGCCCGCCGACGGCGCCGGTGACGGTGGTGCGTCCATGCTGGCTGCACCCGCAGAGGAGCCGATCCGGATGAACGCAGCCATGAAGATTGATCTCGCCCACATCGATGAACTGGCCCGCCGGCTGAGCAGCCTGGTGCCGACCGGTTTCCGCGAGGGCCGCGACGAATTGCAGCAGAACTTCAAGTCGGTGCTGCAGACGGGCCTGGGCAAACTCGACCTGGTCACGCGCGACGAATTCGACGTCCAGCGCGCGGTGCTGTTGCGCACGCGCGACAAGCTCAACGAGTTGCAGCGCGCGATCGCACAGATCGAAGCCCAGCTCGCCGCCAACACACCGCAGCGCTGACACCCCATGGGACTTGCGCTCGTGCACAGTCGTGCGCGGACGGGCGTGCATGCGCCCGCCGTGCGCGTGGAGGTGCACCTGTCCGGTGGCCTGCCGCGGATGTCGATCGTCGGCCTGCCCGAAGCCGCGGTGCGTGAAGCGAAGGATCGCGTGCGCGCCGCGATCCAGTGCGCGCAGTTCGAATTCCCCGCGCGCGTCATCACCGTCAACCTGGCGCCCGCCGATCTGCCCAAGCACGGCGGACGCTTCGACCTGGCGATCGCACTGGGCATTCTCGCGGCCAGTGGCCAGGTGCCGCTGGATGCGCTCAGCGGCTACGAATTCCTCGGCGAACTGGGCCTGACCGGGGAACTGCGCGCGGTCGATGGCGTATTGCCGGCGGCATTGGCGGCAGCCAGGGCCGGTCGCAAGTTGATCGTGCCACTCGGCAACGGGCCTGAAGCGGCGCTGGCGCGCGATGTCGAAGCCAGCACCGCACGCACGCTGCTGGAAGTCTGCGCGGCGCTCGAAGGACGCAGGACATTGCCCGATGCGATCGCCGTACCTCTGCAGCGTGTGCGCGGACCGGACATGCGCGACGTGCGCGGCCAGACCCATGCACGCCGTGCGCTGGAAGTCGCGGCGGCCGGTGGCCACCACCTGCTCCTGATCGGGCCGCCCGGATGCGGCAAGACCCTGCTCGCGTCGCGCCTTACCGGGCTGTTGCCCGAAGCCAGCGAAGCCGAGGCGCTGGAAGCGGCCGCCATCGTGTCGGTCAGCGGGCGCGGACTGGATCCCGCGCGCTGGCGTGAGCGTCCGTACCGCACGCCGCACCACACCGCCAGCGCGGTGGCACTGGTCGGCGGCGGCGCCGAACCGCGGCCCGGCGAAATCTCGCTGGCCCATAACGGCGTGCTGTTCCTGGACGAACTGCCCGAATGGGATCGCCGCGCACTGGAAGTGCTGCGCGAACCCCTGGAGTCGGGCGTCGTGACCATCTCGCGCGCCGCGCGGCAGAGTGAATTCCCGGCGCGTTTCCAGCTGGTGGCGGCGATGAACCCCTGTCCGTGCGGATGGGCCGGTGATCCGTCGGCGCGCTGCCGCTGTCATGCTGATGCCATCCAGCGGTATCGCGCGAAAATTTCCGGACCGCTGCTGGACCGCATCGATCTGCACGTCGACGTGCCGCGGTTGCCACCGGCCCTGTTGCGACCCGATGCGCCCGACGGCGAAGCCAGCGAAGCGGTGCGCGAACGCGTCGCGAGGGCACGCGCGCTGCAGCACGCGCGATGCGGCAAGGCCAACGCGCAGCTGGGTCAGGCCGAGACGATGGCGACCTGTCGCCTGGCGCCGCAGGACCAGATCCTGCTGGAGCGCGCCATCGATACGCTGCAACTGTCCGCACGCTCCATGCACCGCATCCTGCGCGTTGCGCGCACGATCGCCGACCTGGCCGACTGCGAACACATCGGCACCACGCATCTCGCCGAGGCCCTGGGGTACCGACGGGTGGATCGCGGCATGGCGGCGTTGGCGGCGTAACGCCGTGTTTTCAGCAGTCGGGCTGCGCCGATCCGCATCGCGCCGGTGCCCGGCACGTGCGCGAAGAGGCGTCACCAGCGCTTGCTAGGATGCAGCGAACCCGTCCCGGAAAGCCTGTTGGAAAGCCTGCACGCGATCGACCTGACCCTGCTCGCCGGTGCGCTGCTGATCCTGGCGGGGATCGCGTCGTCATTGCTGGCCCGTCGATTCGGCGCGCCCCTGCTGCTGGTATTCCTGCTGCTGGGGCTGTTGCTGGGCGAGGACGGCCCGGGCGGCATCCACTACAACGACACCCATTTCACCTTCCAGGTCGGTGCGTTGGCACTGGCGGTCATCCTGTTTGACGGCGGGCTTCGGACACGCGCGGCGCACGTGCGCGGCAACGTCCTGCCGGCACTGGTCCTGGCCAGCGTCGGTGTCGTCATGACGGCGGGGCTTACCGCGGTAGCGGCGGCCTGGTTGTTGGAGATTCCGGCGCTGGAAGCCTTGCTGCTGGGGACGATTGTCGCTTCGACGGATGCCGCCGCCGTGTTTTTCCTGTTGCGTGCGGGCGGGCTGCATCTGGAGCGCCGCAGCAGCGCAACGCTGGAGATCGAATCGGGCAGCAATGATCCGGCCGCCATCTTCCTGACGCTGGCGCTGACGACGTGGATCGCGACCAACCACGCCGGCGGCACCGATCCGGGAGCGACGGCGTTGTCCGGTGTCGTCGCGATTGCCATCAAGCTGGCCTGGGCGATCGGTCTGGGTGCCGGCCTGGGCTACGCCGGTGGACGCGCGCTGGTGGCGTCGCTCAACAGACTGACGCTGCCGTCCGGATTGCATCCCTGGTTGGCGCTGGCCTGCGCGGTGGCGCTGTTCGCGATCACCAATCTGCTCGGCGGCAGCGGTTATCTGGCGGTGTACCTGGCCGGCATCGTGGTCGCCAACCGTCCCATCCGCGCGCGCGCCGATGTCCTCGCGGTGCAGGATGCGGCCACCTGGTTTGCACAGCTGGTGATGTTTCTGTTGCTCGGCCTGCTCGCCGACCCGACCGACCTGATGCGCGTGCTGTGGCCAGCGCTGGGGATCGCGGTGTTCCTGATGCTCGTCGCCCGCCCGGTGTCGGTGTTCCTGTCGCTGTCGGCGTTCGGCTACCGCTGGCAGGAGATGGGATTCATCAGCTGGGTCGGGCTGCGCGGTGCGGTCGGCATCTTCCTGGCGTTCATTCCGCTGCTGGCCGGTCTGGCGCACGCCCGCCTGTACTTCAACGTTGCATTCGTGGTGGTGCTGGTGTCGCTGCTGGTGCAGGGCTGGACCCTGGGGCGAGCCGCGCACTGGTTTGGCGTCGCCGTGCCGCGCGCGGATCCCAACACGCGTCGCATCCAGCTCGATCTGCCCGGCCAACTGGAATATGAAATGGTCGGCTATCGGGTTGCCCCCGGCAGCGCATTGCTGCGCGGCGCGGTGCTGCCTGGTCGGGTTCGCCTGGCGATGGTCGTACGCGAAGGTCAGGTGCTATTGCCGACGGACGACAACGCACTGGCCGCCAATGATTACGCCTATTTCGTGGCGCCCGGAGGCGCCGCGCCGCGTCTGGACTGGCTGTTCGCTGAAGGCGGTGACGCACGTGCTGCAGAGGAAGACACGTTCGGCCAGTTCACGCTGCCCGGCAACGTCCCGCTGGATGAACTCGCGGCCTTCTATGGATTGACGATGCCGCCGCGCTTCGCCGGCACCACGGCGGCGCAATTGTTCGACCAGCGCTTCGACGAACAGGCCCAGGTTGGCGATCGCCTGTCGGCCGGACGCGCCACGTTGGTCGTGCGCAGCCTGGACGGCGACCGCGTCGCCTCGGTTGGACTGAAGTTCACCGGCATGGGCGAGCGGCTGATTTCCGGTCAGCCGCGAGCCAGCCCATAAAACGTGTCAGCCGCCGTGTTGGGTCTGGACGACATCCCGGAACTGCTTCATTACTTCCTGTGAATCGCGCGCTCGTTGCTGGCGCTGGGCCACGGTTTCGCAACGTTTCTCCGTAAGGTGGCTGCCCATCTTGGGCTCGACGTGACAGATCAACCGGTTGTCCTCGTTTGCGAGCAAGGTTGCTTTGACCTGATCGAGGTTGTTGGAAAGATCGACTTTCTGCACCTGGCTGAGTTGGTCAAGCGATGTCACGCCATTGAGGATATTGAAGATCTGATCCTGGGCTCTTTCCATCTTGCGTATGTCGTTCTCGCTGTAACGCGAGTATTCGCCGCTGGGAGTCTCCAGCTTGGCACGCAGGGCATGCTGCATCTGCAGGATCTGCGGAACTGTCGTGGCTGGGGCAGCCGCGGAATCGGCAGCCAGGCTGCTGCCAGCCAAGCTTGCGAGCAGTACGCCGCAGCCTACGAGTAGATGAAATTTCATTGCGGTGTACCTGAGGATTGGAGTGGCGCCCGGATCATACTCCCGGGCGTGGGTCGGATCGCGGACGAGCATCACGCCGCTTCAGCTTTGGGTGGGGCGTCGAACTGGGCTTCCTCCGTCGACCCCTTCAGGGCCACCGTCGAAGATCCCTTTCCCTGAACGGTTTGGGTAACCGCATCGAAGTAGCCGGTGCCGACCTCGCGCTGGTGCTTGACGGCGGTAAACCCGCGGTCGGCCGCGGCGAACTCGGCCTGCTGCAATTCGACAAACGCACTCATCTGCCGGCGGGCGTAGCCATGCGCCAGGTTGAACATCGAGTAGTTGAGCGCGTGGAAACCAGCCAGCGTGATGAACTGGAACCGGTAGCCCATCGCCGCCAGCTCCTTCTGGAAGGTCGCGATGGTGGCGTCGTCCAGGTGCTGCTTCCAGTTGAAGGACGGCGAGCAGTTGTAGGCCAGCAGCTTGCCGGGGAACTTGGCATGGATCGCAGCGGCGAACCGGCGCGCGAACGACAGATCCGGCTTGCCGGTCTCGCACCACACCAGGTCGGCATAGGGCGCATAGGCCAGCCCGCGCGAGACGGCCTGGTCCAGTCCCTTGCGGGTCTTGTAGAAGCCCTCGACCGTGCGTTCGCCGGTGCAGAACGGGCGGTCGTTGTCGTCGATGTCGGCAGTGAGCAGATCGGCGGCCTCGGCATCGGTGCGCGCGACGATCAGGGTCGGCACGCCCATGACGTCCGCCGCCAGGCGCGCGGCGACGAGCTTTTCGACAGCCTCACGCGTGGGCACCAGCACCTTGCCGCCCATGTGCCCGCACTTCTTGACGCTGGCCAGCTGGTCTTCGAAATGCACGCCGGCGGCACCGGCCTCGATCATCGCCTTCATCAGTTCGAAGGCATTGAGCACGCCCCCGAACCCGGCTTCGGCGTCGGCCACGATCGGCTGCAGGAAATCGATGTCGCCGCCGATTTCGCCACTGGCGTTTTCGGCCTGCTGCACCTGGTCGGCGCGCAGCAGCGTGTTGTTGATGCGCTTGACGACGAGCGGCACTGAGTTGGCGGGGTACAGCGACTGGTCCGGGTACATCTCACCGGCGACGTTGGCGTCGGCAGCCACCTGCCAGCCGGAGAGATAAATCGCCTTCAGGCCGGCCTTGACCTGCTGCATCGCCTGGTTGCCGGTCAGTGCGCCCAGCGCACTGACGAAGTCTTCGCTCTGCAGCGAACGCCACAGTTTTTCCGCGCCCAGCCGCGCGAGCGAATGTTCGATCGGTACCGTGCCG
>JAQGOI010000357.1 GCA_028293685.1 Lysobacteraceae bacterium
TGGGCGACCTGCGTTGCGGCGGATTTCAGGTGGAGGCAACCGTGGGTGGGCACCGCCTGCACGCGATATCCCAGCGGCCGCGCGATCTCATCCAGCGCGGCGATGCCGGCCGCATTGGTGCGCGCACCCTGTCCCACATACAGCGTGCGCCCGACGCGGAGCACGTCACCACCGTCGATGGTCCCTGGCTCGGCAATCATCCAGAGCGGGCGGTATTCGACCAGCGCTTCGGCGACCGACTCACCTTCTCCGCGCCGTGACTCGGCGCCAGGCCGTGTCATGACCGCAAGCTCGTCGAGCACCACGGCGACATCCTCGACGAACACCGAATCGGGCATGCCCGGCAGCGCGGGTAGCGTGATCACGTCGCAACCAAGCATCCGCAGCGCCCGGCAGTAATGTGCGTGCTGGGCGGCCGCACGATCGATGTCGATGGCCGTTCGCTGGACAAACGACAACTCGCATCCAGCCAGGCTGGGGCTTACGTCACGGGTGATGGCAATCATTTGCCAAGCGTAGCTGACACCGGCGTCGCTGGGACAGACGCCGTGGCGGCTGCTACCAGCGACCGTTGGCGGGTCGCACGCGGAATGCCAGGCTGATCCGCGCGCCCACTGCAGCCGTTGTCTTGGGGATGCCGTGATCGAAATGCTTCTGCGAATCGTGGCTCATCACCAGCAGGCTCCCCGGTTCGAGCTCCAGACGCCAGCTGCGCCGCTTCGGCGGCATGCCAGTGGGCTGCTTTTCCCGTATATCCATCCGCCGCACCGATCCCAGCGACAGCAGTGCGATCGGGTGACCGGGCACGATGCTGTGGAGCTTGTCGTTGTGCGGCGCGACACTGTCGCGGCCGTCGCGGTAGAAGTTCATGCCGACGTGCGTGAACGCCACGCCCATGCCGTCACTGACGGCCCGCGCGGCTTGCTGCAGCGCCGACGGCAGTGCCTGGCTGCCATCCAGCGCGAAGCCGGCCACCAGTCGGGGCACATCCACGACGCGGTCGTACATGGGCCGCCGCTCGCTTTGCCAGTTGACGGTTTCACGCAGCTCCGCGTACCAGCGGGCCGCGTTGCCTTCGTCTACGAAACGCGGCCAATAGCGGATACCGCCCTCGCCGTCTTCGGCCAGGACGCGCGGCTCGGCAGCGAACAGTCCGGTCTGCGACATGCGCCCAGTCTGGACTTCCGGTGTCGCAGGGAATGCGAAAACAGCGTCGATGAATCGATCAGCCGGGCCTGCGACCGGACACAACCGGCACGTGCCAGACGGCGTACAGGGGAGGCGTACGGATCGCCTGGATCATCGTGTTGAAATCCGCGTCGACGGCCGCCGTGCTGCGCCCGGTGACTTCGGCCAGCGATTGCGTATAGCCGTCGCGCCATGCGGCGATGATACCTGCAAAGGTTTCGCGCGCAACGCGAAGCGTGTCGACGATGACGTAGTCCATCGCCACATCGAGATAGCCATTCGCCTGCAGCAAGCCAGGCGAGTGCCTGCCGATCCGCCCGTCGCAACCGATGCTGGCGAGGAAAGCCAAGGCGTTCGCGTTCCAGAACTGGTCCGGATCGAAGGCGGCGCTGGCAGGAAACTGCAACATGCCGTAGTCCTCCGACAGCAGATGCAACCAGCCGCCGGGTCGCAACACTCGGGTCATTTCAGCCAGTACCTGCGGAAAATCCGGCACCGCCTGTGACATGTGCCGACACACCACGAGGTCGAAGCTGCCAGCGTCGAACGCAAGCGCAAATGCATCGCCCTGCTGATAGCGGACGCGATCGCCGAACGCAGCGCTGTCGCGCCGGGCGAGCGCAAGGTTGCCTTCGAGGATGTCGACGCCGGTCAGATCGGCCTGCGCGTAGCGTTGTGCCAGCCGGCGCGTGATTTCGCCCGTACCGCAGCCCAGATCGAGCACGTGCAGCGGGCCGGACAACGCATAGCGATCGAACAGCCTCTGCTCCTGCGGCCAGATGGCTTCGGCCTGATGCGCGAGATTGCGTGCCATGGATTCGTCGCCCATCTGCTCGGCCTGCGGATTGCGGTCGCGTGTCATGACCCGAATGCACCTTGTTGTCGACCGAACTGCTCATGCATGGTCGGAGCGCACCGTCAGCAGCGCAAGCAGCGTCAGCAGGGCCGCCGCCGAAAGGTAATAGCCGACATAGGCGAGCCCATGGCGAGTCGCCAGCCAGGTCGCGATGTACGGCGCCAGCGACGCACCCAGGATGCCTGACAGGTTGAAACACAACGACGCACCGGTATAACGCACGGCCGTTGGAAACATACCTGCCAACAGCGTGCCGACCGGACCGTAGGTCAGGCCCGTCAGCGACATGCCGATCGCGAGGAAAACGAAAATCGCCGGAAGGCTGCCGGCGACGAACAACCGCGCGAACACCAGGCCAAAAACAAGAATTGCGGATGTCGCCAGCAGCATGGCGTTGCGACTGCCATAGCGACCGGCAATCCGCGCCGACAACGGTATGGTCGAAGAGAACAGCAGCACGGCGATCATTTCCAGCCACAGGAATTGCGGACGCGAGTAACCCAGCTGCGTCGTGCCCCAGCTCAATGCGAACACCGACACGAGGTAGAACACGAGGAACGTTGCGATCGACGCCATCGTTCCCGCAAGCAGCGCCCGCGGATGCCGGGCGATCACTTCGCTGATTGGCAGGCGTACGCGCTGCTGCCGCTCGATCATTTCGCGGAACGCGGGGGTTTCGTTGATCGACAGCCGGATCCAGAGCCCGGTCAGGACGAGTACCGCACTACCCAGGAAAGGCAGCCGCCAGCCCCATGCGAAAAACGCGCTGTCATTCATCGTCGCGGTGAGCAGGAGGAACGTTGCGGTGGCAACGAAGAAGCCGAGCGGCGCCCCCAACTGCGGGAACATTCCAAACCAGGCCCGCTTGCCGGGCGGCGCATTCTCGGTGGCCAGCAGCACCGCTCCGCCCCATTCGCCCCCGAGCCCCAGACCTTGGCCTAGGCGACACAGCGCCAGCAGCACCGGAGCGGCGACGCCAATGCTGGCGTACGTCGGCAGCAATCCGATCGCGACCGTCGACACACCCATCGTCAGCAGCGCCGCGACAAGGGTTGCCTTGCGTCCGATGCGGTCGCCGAAGTGGCCAAAGAGCGCGGACCCCACCGGCCTTGCCAGGAACGCCAGCGCGAACGTCGCCAGCGATTGCAGGATTCCCACTGTCGGATCGCTGCCTGGAAAGAACAGTCGCGGGAAGACCAGAACCGCCGCCGTTGCGTAGATGTAGAAATCGAAGAACTCGATCGTGGTCCCGGCGAGGCTCGCGAACAACACGCGCCCGGTGGAATTGGCGCCCGCGCCCTCTCCCGCACTCGCCTTGGCGATCGTGTTCATCGATCCTTCCTGCCCTTGCAACGGTTGGTGGCTTTGCCGGGGATCAGTAGGTCCCCATGTAATCCTTCTTGCCGATCTGCACGCCGTTGTGCCGCAGCAGCGCATAGGCGGTCGTGACATGGAAGAAGAATTGCGGCAGTCCGTAGGACAGCAGATACGCCTCCCCGGCGATCGTCCGCGCTTTCGGCGTACCCGGCCGCAGGACGATCTCACGCCCTTCGCTGCCGATGAACTGCGCTTGCTCGAGGCCACCCAGAAAAGCCAGCGTATGGGCGATTCGCGCATGCAACTGTGCAAACGTCTGTCCGTTGTCTTCGTAAGGCGGTACGTCGATACCCACCAGGCGCGCGGGCACCGAGCGCGCGAAATCGCAGGCGACCTGCACCTGCCGTGCCATCGGAAACATGTCCGGTGACAGGCGCGTCTGCAGCAGGACTTCGGGCTCGATCCCCTTGTCCGCTGCATGCGACTGCGCCTTGGCCAGCACGCCATCCAGGCCGCCAAGCATCTGCATGAAGACCGGAACCGATGCGGAGTACATGGAAATCATCTGTCGCTCACTTTCATGAAAGGCTGCCGCAGTATGGGACAGAGCGCACTCAAGGCGAACTGGGGTCGGGTCCACTACGCCCGCTGAACGGGTCTGCGGTACTCATATGATGTTAAGTGGCGCGGCGGTGTAGTGCACGCGAGGCAGGAATCGCCTGCCCGTGACCTGACGAGGATCGCCATGAATCGCTCCATTGCACATCGAAATATCCTGGCCGTTGCGGTCAGCACAATCCTGGCACTTGGATTTGTTGGCCAGGCCGCAGCCCAGGACGCGCGCGGTCACGGCAAAGGTGGCCACGCCGAGCAGGACCAGCAGGATCCCGACCACGGAGACCAGGAAGGCGGCCGTCCGCAGGTGGACGATGCCGGCCATGTAGATCAGCACAAAGGCGACCCGGCCCCAGAAATAGAGGGTCGCGCCCCA
>JAQGOI010000366.1 GCA_028293685.1 Lysobacteraceae bacterium
GCGGTCGTGTCCACGCGGCCATTGCGCACGCATCGCGTCGATCGTGGCGAGTCGCTGCAGAAGATCGCCACGCGGTACCAGGTGAAACTGGTCGATCTGCTGCTGCTCAACGGCCTGGGCAAACACACCGTTCTGCAGCCGGGCATGGTGCTCAAGCTCGAAGCGGCCCCCGGCAGCTAGCCCGCACACGCCACGGCGGGCACACTAGCGCACTCGTTTCCCGCTCAACGGATCAATCATGGGATTTCTGCAAGGCAAGCGCGCCCTGATCACCGGCATCGCCAGCCAGCGTTCGATCGCCAATGGCATCGCCGAGGCCATGCGCCGCGAAGGCGCCGAACTGGCGCTCACGTACCAGACCGAGAAATTGCGGTCGCGCGTTGAAGATGCCGCGGCCGAATACGGATCGAAGATCGTCCTTCCCCTGGACGTATCCGAGGACAGCCAGATCGATGCCTGTTTCGCCGAACTGGGCAAGCATTGGGACGGGTTCGACATCCTGGTGCACTCGATTGGTTTTGCGCCACGCGAAGCGCTCGAGGGTGGCTATCTGGACGGACTGACACGCGAGAACTTTCGTGTCGCGCACGACGTCTCGGCGTATTCGCTGTCGGCGCTGGCGAAAGCGGCGCGGCCGATGATGGCCGGGCGCAACGGCAGCATCCTGACGTTGAGCTACCTGGGGGCCGAGCGCGCGCTGGCCAACTACAACGTGATGGGCGTTGCCAAGGCCGCCCTGGAAGCGAGCGTGCGATATCTCGCACTCAACCTTGGCGCCGAAGGCACGCGGGTCAATGCGATTTCGGCGGGCCCGATCAAGACGCTCGCGGCGGCCGGCATCGCCAACTTCCGCAAGATGCTTGGGCATTTCGAGGAGTACGCACCGCTGCGTCGCAGCGTGACCATCGAGGACGTGGGCAACGTCGCTGCCTTCCTGTGCTCGGATCTTGCCGCCGGCATTACCGGTGAGGTCACGCACGTCGATGCCGGCTACAACATCCTGGGCATGACCGGAATCGGCGATACGCACTGAGCGTCGCCGTCGCAACAAAAAAAGCCCGGCAATGCCGGGCTTTTTTCTTTTTCGATCATCGACGAAACGTCAGAGACGATCTTCCGCGATCGTGACCACCATGCGCTTGCGCAGCGTATGCACGAGGCTTTCGACATCGTCGTTGCCGGCCAGCTGCGCGAGCTGCTGCTGAAGCGATGCCTTCTGCTCCGGTGTCGCCTCGGCAGGGTTGCCCGGTACGACCCGGCTGACTGCGAACACCACGGCCCGGCCATCAGCCAGCACGACCTTCCCCGCTGAAACTTTTCCGGGAGCCGGTGGGCGCACTTTGAAGACCGCCGCCGACGTCACCTTGTCCGGGACGGGAGCGTCCCGTGGCACGGCAGGAACCTCACTTGTGATCAGGCCTTGCGCGGTCGCCAATTCCTTGAGCGGCTTGCCGCCGTTTACCTGCGCCACCAGCCTGTCTGCAGCCGCCGACTGCGCTTTGGCCGCGCGGTCGCCACGAATGGCCGCAATCACACGCTGGGCAACCTGTGCAAGAGGCAGCTGATGCGCCTGCGTGTGCTGGGCGACGCGGATGAGCACGCTATGGCCCGGACCAAGCTCGATGGGATCACTGACGGTTCCGTCTTCGATCATCGATTCCGAAAACGCCACGCGTTGCACCGCGAGATTCGCGGCAATTCCCGTTCCCTGACCGCGTGCGACCGATCCGGTCTGCTGCACCGGCAAACCGGCCAGCCGCGCGGCCGGAGCGAGTGAGGTCGGGTTCTTGTTGATCTGGTCGACGAGCTTGCCGATGAGGTCGTTGAACGAGCGGTCGCGGTCGGCATCGGCCTGCTCACGCGCCAGTTGTTCATGCGCCTGCTCGAAAGGCACCTGCTTGCCCGCTTTGATTTCGCGCAGCTGGATGATATGCCAGCCGAATTCGCTCTTCACCGGGCCACGGATTTCCCCGGGCTGCATGGCGAACAACGCGTCCTCGAATGGCTTGACCATCACGTCCTTCGCCACCCAGCCCAGGTCGCCGCCTGCGGCCTTGGAGCCGGTGTCGTCGGAATTCGCACGCGCCAGTGCCGCGAAATCGGCGCCCGGTTGCCGCGCCTGTTGCGCGAGCGCCTCGGCCTTGGCCTGGGCCGCCTTCTGTGCGGCCGGGCTGGCACTCGCATCGACCTTGATCAGGATGTGCGCGGCCAACCGTTGCTCGGGTTCGATGAAGTGCGTCTTTTCCAGCGTATAGCGCTGGCGCAGGGCGGCATCGTCGACGGCATTTGGAGTCGCCACCGGCAAGGTCTTTGCATCGACTTCCACGTATTCGAGCGCAACGGTTTCGGGGGCCCGGTAGGCAGCGGTGTGGCTGTCGTACCACTTCTGGATGTCGACGGCACTGATCGGGCCCGCGTCCGGCGCCGGCGCCGGCAGGATCGCGAAACTGACGTCGCGCTTCTCGCCGAGCAGCCTGAGCAGTTGCTGCAACTCGGCCTGTGTAGCGAACGCGCTCTGGCCGACCGCCGTTGGAATCATCGACTCTCGCAGCCCATCGCGAACGTCCTGTTCGAACTGGCGCGGGGTGCGGGAGGGGGCCTGTGAGGCCAATGCCAACTGGTAGCGCTGGGGATTGAACTTGCCCTCGACCTGGAAGGCCGGGATCCGCTGGATCTCGTCGCGTACCTGCCCATCGGTGACGGCAATTCCGTTGCGCGTTGCGGTCATCGCAAGCACACGCTGGTCGACCAGGGAATCGAGCACCTTGCGCTTGTTGTCCTTGCTCTCGAACGCGCGCGAATCGAACTGCTCGCCTTCCTGCTGCCGCTGCTGCTGGCGCGTGCGCTCGAATGCCTTGCGAAAATCGTCGGCGCTGATTTCGTCGCGCTGCCACAGCATCGTCACCGGCCACACGGCCGGCGCATCGCGCCACCAGGTCGGCGGCGCCTCGACCTTTGCAGCGAACGTGTCGTTGCGCTGGAAAAGATATTGCTCCATTCCGAAAAAGGCGAACGGCACGACCAGCAGGCCGAGGATGGCGGTGGCGATCCAGCCGGAGGTTTTGTCGCGAAGGGTCTGCAGCATCGGGTGGGTTGCGTTCGGGCGAAGCCGCGCAGTTTAGCGCGCTTGAACCCTGCGTCGACGGCGATCTGCGGGCAAAAAGAAGGACGCCACGGGGGGCGTCCTTCGGTACGGCGTGGCGGAGTGGACGGGACTCGAACCCGCGACCTCCGGCGTGACAGGCCAGCATTCTAACCGACTGAACTACCACTCCGCATTTGAAACTGGTACTCGATGATCACGTTGCGAACCCAGTGTGCATGCTGGTGGGTGCTGAGGGTTTCGAACCCCCGACCCTCTCCGTGTAAAGGAGACGCTCTACCGCTGAGCTAAGCACCCTGTGTTGCTATCCGGCAGAAACAGCCGCCGGGAGTGAGCTGATTAGTTTACGGCATCCTTCAGGGCCTTGCCAGCCTTGAACGCCGGGTTCTTGGAAGCTGCGATCTGGATCGCGTCCCCTGTGCGTGGATTGCGCCCGGTGCGTGCGCCGCGCTCGCGTACCGCGAAGGTACCGAATCCGACCAGCGTGACGGTATCGCCCTTCTTCAGTGCCTTCGTGATTGCTCCCACCATCGCGTCGACAGCACGCGCGGCTTCAAGCTTGGACAGTTCGGCAGCGTCGGCGACAGCGTCGACGAATTCGGCTTTGTTCATGAGTGGACTCCGTAAGCGAAGCGGTGCTTCGCTGGTCTTTGATTCGATGGGTTCGAGGATCGGGTTCAGATGCCCTGCGGCATGTACGCAGATTGTCCCCGATCGAGTGGCCGTAATGCACTCGGTAGTGCATTACGGTTGCTCGTTATACCAGCCGCATTTTGGTCGCGCAACACTGAAACCCAGTCCTGATGCGGGTTTCAGAGGCCTTCAAAGCCTGGCCGTACCCTCCAGTTCGCTCAATGCTTGATATCCAGCACGATCGCGGGCGTCGTTTCGGTCGCATCGAGCACCGTCTCGGCAATCGGCGGCGGAAGCGTCCGTGGCGAGACCGGGCGCTCCAGCGCCAGATCCAGGACTTCGTCGATCCACCGCACCGGCACCAGTTTCATCTGCTGGGAAACCGACTTTGGAATATCGACGAGGTCCTTGCGGTTTTCTTCGGGAATGATGACGGTGCGGATGCCGCCGCGCATGGCCGCGAGCAATTTCTCCTTCAGCCCGCCGATCGGCAGCACACGACCGCGCAAGGTGATTTCGCCTGTCATCGCGACGTCCGCGCGCACGGGAATGCGCGTAAGCGTGGATACCAGCGCGGTTGCCATCGCAATGCCCGCACTCGGCCCGTCTTTCGGTGTCGCGCCCTCAGGAACGTGCAGATGCACATCCTGTTTGGCGAGGAAATCCAGATCGATGCCCAGGCGCTCGGTGCGCGCGCGCACGACCGACAACGCCGCCGACGCCGATTCCTTCATGACATCGCCCAACTGCCCTGTAAGGATCAACTGACCCTTGCCTGGCACGAGGGTCGACTCGATCTGCAACAGGTCCCCGCCGACTTCCGTCCACGCCAGCCCGGTAACCAGTCCGATTTCGTTCTCGGCCTCGGCGCGACCAAAATCGAAGCGCTGCACGCCAAGGTACTTGTCGAGGTTTTTCGCCGTGACGTTGAGGATTTTTGCCGCCTTGGCCTTGGGGCCGGCCAGTGCGATTTCCTTGACGACCTTGCGGCAGATGCGCGCGATCTCGCGCTCGAGATTGCGCACGCCGGACTCGCGCGTGTAGTAACGCACGATGCTCTGCACCGCCGATTCGGCAACCTTGAGTTCACCGGGTTTCAGGCCATTGGCCTTGAGCTGCTTGGGCAGCAGGTAACGCATGGCGATGTTGATTTTTTCATCCTCGGTGTATCCGGGGATGCGGATGACTTCCATGCGGTCGAGCAGCGGGCCGGGGATGTTGAGCGAGTTCGACGTCGCGACGAACATCACTTCCGACAGGTCGAGATCGACCTCGAGATAATGATCGTTGAACGTCGAGTTCTGTTCGGGATCGAGCACTTCGAGCAGCGCCGACGACGGATCGCCGCGGAAGTCCATCGACATCTTGTCGATCTCGTCGAGCATGAACAACGGATTCTTGGCGCCGGCCTTGTTGAGGTTCTGCACGATGCGTCCCGGCATCGAACCGACATATGTCCGGCGATGACCGCGGATCTCGGCTTCATCCCGCACGCCACCCAGCGACAGGCGCACGAACTTGCGATTGGTGGCCTTGGCGATCGACTGGCCCAGCGACGTCTTGCCCACGCCCGGCGGCCCGACCAGGCACAGGATCGCGCCCTTCATCTTCTGCACGCGCGTCTGCACGGCCAGGTATTCCAGGATGCGTTCCTTGACGCGTTCCAGGCCGTAATGATCCGCATCGAGCACGTCCTGCGCGGCCTTGAGGTCCTTGCGAACCTTGGTGCGCTTTTTCCACGGCACGCCCAGCAACCACTCGAGGTAATTGCGCACGACGGCCGCCTCGGCCGACATCGGCGACATCTGCTTGAGCTTGTTGAGCTCGTTCCTGGCCTTGGCCTCGACTGGCTTGGGCATGCCCGCTTCGGCGATCTTGCGCGCGAGCTCGTCCAGGTCGCTCGGCGTTTCGTCGATATCGCCGAGTTCCTTCTGGATCGCCTTCATCTGTTCGTTGAGGTAATACTCGCGCTGGCTCTTTTCCATCTGCGACTTGACGCGACCGCGGATGCGCTTTTCCATCTGCTGGACATCGATTTCGCCGTCGACGAAACCGACCAGCAGTTCGAGGCGCTCACCGGTGTCGATGCTGTCGAGCAGGCGCTGCTTGTCGGCCAGGCGAACCCCAAGATGGGCGGCGATGGTGTCGGCCAGGCGGCTGGAATCGTCGATGCCTGCAAGCGTCTGCAGCAGCTCCGGCGGCAGCTTGCGATTGGTCTTGACGTATTGCTCGAACAACGTCATCAGCGAGCGCGCGGTGGCTTCGATTTCGCGCGCCTCGCGCGATTCGGTCGACGGCACGACCACGGCATGGCCACTCAACGTGCCACCGCGTTCGGACACCTTGTCCACGCGGACACGGTCCATGCCTTCGACCAGCACCTTGATGGTGCCGTCGGGCAGCTTCAGCAATTGCAGGACATGGGCCAGGGTGCCGATGTCGTACAGGTCGCCGGCCACCGGATCGTCGGTTTCCGCCGATTTCTGCGCGACCAGCAGAATGCGCTTGTCCGACTCCATTGCCAGCTCCAGCGCGCGGATGGACTTGTCCCGGCCGACGAACAGCGGAATGACCATGTGCGGAAACACCACCACGTCGCGCAATGGCAGTACCGGCAGGACGAGGGCTTCGGGATGGTCGGTCATGGGGTCTCCGGAGTGCTGCCGCTATTCAAAAGGGACTGCAATGCGCGATGGAGCAGGTCGCATGACATGACGTTGCACGCTACCGGCCCGCAGGTAAAGGGGGTGCAACGACCCCGAGTCAGTGTCATGGGGATTGTGTGAAGAGCATACAAGCGCCGTGCAGCCGGCAAGCGGGACAGCAGGTATGCAAATGTGGGATTTGTGACCGCGCTTCCCGGTCAGGAAGCCACGGTGAGGCACCTCGTCAGCGGGAAACCGCTGACTGGCACACGTGCAGGCGTCCGCACTTATTCGCCGCTGGCCACCTTGGGCACGACGGGCGTCTGGTAGATCAGGTACGGCTCGGATTTGTGCTCGATCACCGACTCGTCCACGACCACCTTGCTGACGTTTTCCAGCGATGGCAAGTCGTACATCGTATCCAGCAGCACCGACTCCACGATGGTGCGCAGGCCACGCGCGCCGGTCTTGCGCTTGAGCGCCTTGCGGGCAATCGCAGCCAGGGCGTCCTGGCGGAACTCCAGTTCCACGCCCTCCATTTCGAACAGCTTCTTGAACTGCTTGCTGATCGCGTTCTTGGGCTCGGTCAGGATGCGCACGAGCGCAGCCTCATCGAGTTCCTCAAGGGTTGCGACGACAGGCAGGCGCCCGACGAATTCCGGGATGAGACCGAACTTGATCAGATCCTCGGGCTCGACCTCGGCCAGGATCTTGCCGATCTCGATCTTGCGTTCGGAACTCTTGAGCTTCGCGCCAAAGCCAATCCCGCTGGCATCGGTGCTGCGCTGCTGGATGATCTTGTCCAGGCCGGAAAACGCGCCGCCGACGATGAACAGGATATTACGCGTATCGACCTGCAGGAATTCCTGCTGCGGATGCTTGCGCCCGCCCTGCGGCGGCACGCTGGCGACAGTGCCCTCGATCAGCTTGAGCAGCGCCTGCTGCACGCCCTCGCCGGAAACATCGCGCGTGATCGACGGGTTCTCGCTCTTGCGCGAGATCTTGTCGATCTCGTCGATGTAGACGATGCCCTGCTGCGCTTTCTCGACGTCGTAGTCGCACTTCTGCAGCAGCTTCTGGATGATGTTCTCGACGTCCTCGCCGACATAGCCTGCTTCGGTGAGCGTCGTGGCATCGGCCATCGTGAAGGGCACGTTGAGCAGCCGCGCCAGCGTCTCGGCCAGCAGCGTCTTGCCCGAGCCGGTCGGGCCGACGAGCAGGATGTTGGACTTGGCCAGCTCGACGTCGTCGTTCTTCTGGCGGCTTTCGATGCGCTTGTAATGGTTGTAGACGGCGACGGCGAGCGTGCGCTTGGCGCGGCCCTGGCCAATCACGTACTGGTCGAGCACATCGAGGATCTCGCGCGGCTTGGGCAGCGAGCTGCGGGCGGATTGCGCCTTCTCCTCGAGTTCCTCGCGGATGATGTCGTTGCACAACTCCACGCATTCATCGCAGATGAACACGCTCGGGCCCGCAATCAGCTTGCGGACCTCATGCTGGCTTTTCCCGCAGAACGAGCAATACAGGATCTTGTTGCTGTCGCCGGATCGGCCTGGACGGTCTTCGGTCATTCCCCGTTACCTGTTGCAGCCGCGAGTGCGGCCCGAGAATAGCACAGGGTCCCGGATAACCCGGGTGCCTGCTGCGCAGAATTGAAAGGACGCAATCGGGCGCTTGCGCGCGTCGAATGGGCGGTCACGCAGGCCGGATCGAGTCTTCCGGGCGACGCTCGAGCACCTCGTCGACCAGCCCGTAATCGCGCGCGCCCTCGGCACTCTTGAAGTTGTCACGCTCGGTATCGCGCGCGATCGTGTCCAGCGCCTGGCCTGTGTGCTTGGACAGTATTTCGTTCAGGCGCTGGCGCATGGCCAGGATTTCGCGGGCATGGATGTCGATGTCCGTCGCCTGGCCCTGGAAGCCACCGAGCGGCTGGTGGATCATCACGCGCGAATTGGGCAGCGCGTAGCGCTTGCTCTTGGCGCCGGACGCCAGCAACAGCGCACCCATGCTTGCCGCCTGGCCGACGCAGATCGTGCTCACGTCGGGCTTGATGAACTGCATGGTGTCGTAGATCGCCATGCCCGCGGTGACGATCCCGCCCGGTGAATTGATGTAGAGGCTGATGTCCTTCTCGGGGTTTTCAGCCTCCAGGAACAGCATCTGGGCCACGATGACATTGGCGACATGGTCATCGATCCCACCGACCAGGAAAACCACGCGCTCCTTCAACAGGCGCGAATAGATGTCGTACGCGCGCTCGCCGCGGCTGGTCTGTTCGACCACCATCGGCACCAGGCCCAGCGCAGTGGTGACGTGGT
>JAQGOI010000248.1 GCA_028293685.1 Lysobacteraceae bacterium
GACTAGCCACGTTGAAGGTGCGCTGATGGACGGCGCGTACGTCAACAGCAGTCAGCAGGCCACGCGCCTGGAAGCGCTGCGCCGTCGCTTCGACCCGTGGCTGCTTGGCGTGTCGATTGCACTGGCCTGCTTTGGCGTGGTGATGGTGGCATCCAGTTCCATTTCCATCGGCGAGGGCCTGGGTGTTGGTCCGTTCTATTTCCTGACGCGCCATGTGATGTTCCTGGCGATCGGCATCGGGCTGGCGTTGTGGCTGATGCGCACCGAACTCAAGTCCATCGAGCAGCAGGGCCAGTGGTTGCTGCTTGCGTGTTTCGTCCTGCTGCTGCTGGTGTTCGTGCCGGGCATCGGACGTACCGTCAACGGTGCACGTCGCTGGTTGAACCTGGGCGTGGCCAACTTCCAGGCGGTGGAAGCCGTCAAGCTGCTCTACATCCTCTGGCTGGCGAGCTACCTCAAGCGCTTCAGCGAGGAAGTGATCGCGACGTGGCGCGCGATGCTCAAGCCGCTTGGGGTTGCGGTGCTGCTGGTGGCGTTGCTGATCCTGCAGCCGGACTTTGGATCGCTGTCGCTGATCCTGGCGATCACCGCCGGCATGCTGGTACTTGGTGGCGTCAACATGCCGCGCATGTTCGGCCCGGTGCTGATCGGGCTGCCGGTGCTGGCGGCCATTGCGATCGCCGAGCCGTATCGCGTGCGCCGGTTCACTTCGTTCATGGATCCGTGGGCCGATCCGTTCAACAGCGGCTATCAGCTCACCAACGCATTGATGGCGGTCGGACGCGGCGAATGGTTTGGCGTCGGGCTTGGCGCATCGATCCAGAAACTCGCGTACCTGCCTGAAGCCCATACCGATTTCATCCTGGCGGTGATCGCCGAGGAACTCGGCTTCGCGGGCGTCTGCCTGGTGATCGGCATGTACGCGCTGCTGGCCGGACGCGCATTCTGGGTGGGGCTGCGCTGCGTCGAAATGCGCCGGCACTTCGCCGGCTACTGCGCGTTCGGCATCGCCTTGTGGATGAGCCTGCAGAGTTTCGTATCGATCGGCGTCAATCTCGGCCTGCTGCCGACCAAGGGCCTGACCCTGCCCTTGATCTCGTCCGGCGGATCGAGCGTGTTGATGACCTGCGCGGCACTGGGCGTGCTGTTGCGCGTGTCCTACGAACTGGACCGCGCCGAACGCCAGGTGGCCCGCTTGCGCGGCGAAGCATCGCCGGTTGCATCGGCTCCAGCGAGCCCAGCGGCCCCCAATCGGCCAGCGGTCACGCCCGCACGCATCCCACAGCGCCCGCGGCACCAGCCCGAACCTGCGCATGCGCTGGCGATTGCAAGTGTCGTGGCCGCGCACAACCTGAGGAAGAGCCGTTGAGCGCGGACATGCACGATGTCGCGCACGGTAGCGGAGCGCCGGTGCTGATCCTCGCAGGAGGGACGGGCGGGCATATCTTCCCCGGCCTTGCCGTCGCGGCCGCATTGCAGGCACGCAGTATTCCCGTGCTCTGGCTCGGCGCCGATGGCGGCATGGAAACGCGCCTGGTGCCATCGCATGGCATTGCGCTGTACACGATTGCGGTCAAGGGTCTGCGCGGCAAAGGCATGCTCGCCCTGCTGACGTCACCGCTGCGCGTGCTTTCGGCAATCCGCGCGGCCACGCGCGTGCTCGACAAGCGCAAGCCGCGCGCGGTCGTCAGTTTCGGTGGCTATGCAGCGGGACCGGGCGGGATCGCCGCGCGGCTGCGTGGCACCCCGTTGATCGTGCATGAGCAGAACCGCGCGCCCGGAATGACCAATCGCGTGCTGGCGATGTTCGCGCGCCGGGTGTTGACCGGATTCCCGCAGACGTTCAAGCACGTGCATGAAGAAGTCGTCGGCAATCCGATCCGGTCCGAGATCGCCATGCTTCCCGCCCCGGCCGAACGGTTCTCCCAGCGCGCCGGTGCGCTTCATCTGCTGGTGCTGGGTGGCAGCCAGGGCGCGCGTGCGCTCAACAGTGCCGTGCCGGAAGCGCTCGCGGGATTGCGCGGCACAGTCGAGGTCCGCCATCAATGCGGCGAACGGTTGCGCGAGGGCGCGATCCAGGCCTATGCAGATGCCAACATCGTTGCCTCGGTCGAGCCGTTCATCGCCGACATGGCGGCGGCGTACGCCTGGGCCGATCTGGTGGTGTGTCGCGCCGGCGCGCTGACACTGGCAGAACTGTGCGCAGCCGGTGTCGGCAGCGTGCTGGTGCCATTCCCGCACGCCGTCGACGATCACCAGACCCGCAACGCCGATTACCTGGTCGAACGCAATGCAGCCGTGCTGATTCCCGAGTCCGGTCGACTTGCAGGCGAGTTGCGAACCACGCTTGCGGAACTGGCTTCGGACCCGGCGCGTCGATTGGCCATGGCCGAAGCGGCCAGGCAGCTGGCGCGTCCGGATGCGGCCGAGCGTGTGGCCGATGTCGTGCTTCAGGCAAGTCAAGCGCAGGCGGTGTCGCCCATGCGCGCGCCCGTCGATCGTTCGGGTGGCGCGCCATGATCCTGCGCCGCCTGCTGGCCATGAGTGACCTGGCCAAGGCCGACGTTGCGCGCGCCGGCGCCGAGGGCACGGCGACCCGCGTGCATTTCGTCGGAATCGGTGGTGTCGGGATGAGCGGCATAGCCGAGGTGCTGTGCACGCTCGGCTACCACGTCTCGGGATCGGACAGTGCCGACAACGCGGTCACCCGCCGGCTTTCGGTTCTGGGCGCCACTATCCATCGCGGACATTCGGCGGCCAACGTGCAGGGAGCGGATTGCGTGGTGGCGTCCAGCGCGATCAAGCCCGACAACGTCGAACTGATCGAAGCGCGTGCGCAGCGCATTCCGGTCGTGCCCCGTGCCGAAATGCTCGCCGAGCTGATGCGTTTCCGCCGCGGCATCGCCGTCGCCGGAACGCATGGCAAGACCACGACGACGTCGTTGTTGGCCAGTGTGCTGGGCGAAGGCGGGCTCGACCCAACTTTCGTCATCGGCGGGCAATTGCTGGCCGCCGGTGCGAATGCGCGCCTGGGTAGCGGCGAGTGGCTGGTGGCCGAAGCCGACGAGAGCGATGGCAGTTTCCTGCGCCTGAGTCCCCTGGTGGCGATCATCACCAATATCGACGCCGACCACCTGGAGAACTACGGCGGCGATTTCGCGCGCGTGCAGGCCGCGTTCGCCGAGTTCCTGCACCGCCTGCCGTTCTATGGCTTGGCTGTGCTGTGCATCGACGATCCGGAAGTCGCCGCACTGGCCGCCGATACACCGCGTCACCTGGTGCGTTATGGCTTCGCTGCGCAGGCTGACGTCCGCG
>JAQGOI010000249.1 GCA_028293685.1 Lysobacteraceae bacterium
CACCTGCGCCGGATCGTCGAGTAGATTGCGGCCAACGATGCCGACCAGGCGTGGTTTCGACATGAAGGGCGCCAACGCGAGGAACACGAAGTGGCACTTGGGGCAGACGCCGCACCAGCGATTTGCCGGTCGCTCGCCGAGCAGGTGGAAATTGCGGTTGCAACTGGAGAACCACGCGTCGTACCGGTCGGTTTTCGCAAACTGCCGCGCCACCGCCAGCTCACTGAGCGGGCGCAGAAGCGAGTAGTACTGCAGGTCGGCGGCGACATGGCGCTGCAGATAGGTTCCGAATGCCTGTTCGAACGTCCATCCTTTCGACCACTGATGGTTGACCTCGGTCGTGCCGTTGCCACCTTCGGTCTGGATGACGCTGCCGTAGCTTGCCGAGCGCTCGTTGGAGAACACCACCTGGTTGACGCCAAGGATGACGGCGGCAAAAGCCAGGATGGCCGAGTTCACCGCAGTTACCGGGATGTGCCCGTTCCATGCACCCTGACGGTTGTATTCGAACAACTGCGGGGCGAGTTGCCGGCCAACGTTCAATGTCGGCAACCCGGTGCGATCGGCGCAGGCCGCGATGAGCTGCGAGCCTCCGATCCACGACACCGTCTGCGCCACGCCCAGGTGGCGCAGCGCCTCGATCGATACCAGCGAATCCTTGCCACCGCCAATCGCAACTAGCGCGTGGTCGCGCAGGTTCGCAGCGGCCGCAGGTGGCATGGTGACGTCGGCCTTCGCAAACCGGATCCGGTCGTGCAGGTTCAGGCCATTGCGGTAGGCGAACTCACCAAGGCCGTTGAGATAGATCGTTTCGACCAGCGCAGCCGTATCGCCGTCGATGTCATGGCTCTCCACGCGAATTTCCCGCGGGACAGCCGCCTTGTAATAACTCACGCCGGCAATCAGGTGCAGCAGGCGCAGGGCGCGCTGCGCGGCGACAACGCGTGATCCGTCGAGCGCGAATGGCGCACCGGGAATCGAGACGGTCTCCACCAGCTCCGGGCCATCGTCGAACGCATACACCAGTTCCGCGACACCGGTGGCAGGCTCGAAATGGCAGCGTACAAACCGGAATACCTCGATTGCATCGCGATGGAATTGCCAGTCAGCCATCGCCGCACTCCCCATCCAGTACAAGCTCCTGCGGCAACGCGCGCAGGTTGTAACGATTGGCCATCGCCATGCCATACGCACCCGTATCCGCGATCAACATGACGTCGCCCTCGGCCGTGGCCGCGGGCAGTTCGCGTTGCTGCGCCAGGACATCGCCGCTTTCACACACTGGCCCGACGACGTCGACGATGGCGATCGCCTCACCGGCGGCGCGGGACAGGTTATGCACGCGATGAAACGCACCATAGAGCGCCGGGCGCATCAGTGCATTCATCCCGCCATCGAGTCCGACACGACGGATGCCATCCTTGTCGATCACCTGCGTGACATGCAGCAACAGCACGCCGGCTTCGGCAACCAGGTAGCGCCCGGGTTCGACCGCCAGCGCGAGCCCTGGATACGCGGCCTTGATCGCAGCCAGACCGGCACCCCACGCCTCGATATCGAAGGGGTCGTCCTCCGGGCGATACGCAACCGGGAGGCCGCCGCCGATGTCGATGGTTTCGATCGTGCCGATGCCTTCGGCAAACCCCGCCAGTTCGGCGTAGACGGTACGCCAGTGCGCCGGAGCCACGATGCCGCTGCCCAGATGGGCATGCAGGCCGGTGATGCGCACACCGAGCTGGCGGGCGCACGCGACAAACGCATCCATCCTGGCGACCGGCAATCCAAACTTGGCGTCGCTGCCGCCGGTGCGCACTTTCTGGTGATGGCCTTCTCCGCGACCAAGATCGAGCCGCAACCACACGTCGCGGCCGCGCAACAGATCCGGCCAGGCGTGCAGCATCTCGATGCTGTCGACCGTGACCGTCGCGCCCATCGCAAAAGCGGCTTCATACTCGGTGCGCGGCGCAAAGCTGGGAGTGAACAGCACGCGCGCGGGATCCAGTCCAGGCAGCACGTCGAATACATGTTCCAGTTCGGCGCGCGAAACGCATTCCAGGCCGTAACCCTGAGCCACCAGCGCCTGCAGGATCCGCGGATGCGCATTGGCCTTGAGCGCGTAGTACCGGCGATCGATCGCCGCAACGCCAGCCAGGCGCGCCGCACGCGAACGCACGGTGGCAAGGTTGTAGACATAAAGCGCCGTATCCGGGCGCGCCAGGCGCAGCAGTTGCTCACGCTGTCGCTGCCACCAGGGCGTCTCGCACGGTGCGTGTCCTTGCGCGATTTCACGCCAGCTGGGGCCAAACACCGTCGCGTCCTGCACAGGCATGGCACCGCTGCGCACGAGTTCGGCATGCAACTGCGGAATCAAACCTTCGGCGTCGGCCTCGTCGACGACAAAGGTCAGATTCAGGTCGTTGGACGACTGCGAGATCAGGTGCACGCGCTCGCGTCCGAACGCGGCCCAGATGTCGGACAGACGGTGGAGCAGCGAGCGCATGCCGCGACCGACCAGCGTGATGGCCGCGCAGGGCGCGATGACCTTGACGCGGCACACTTCGGCCAGATCCGCACTCAGCGCTTCGATCACGTTGCTGCTGACGAGATTGTCGTTGGGATCCAAAGAAACGGTGACGTTGGTTTCCGACGATCCGATCAGGTCGACCGACAAGCCGTGGCGCTTGAAGCGTTCGAAGATGTCGGCAAGGAATCCGACCTGTTGCCACATGCCGATGCTTTCCATCGACACCAGCACGATGCCATTGCGACGACTGATCGCCTTCACGCCCGGCACGGTCGCCACGCCGCCGTCGATCCGCGTGCCTTGCAGGTCCGGCCGTTCGGTATCCAGGATGGCGATCGGCACCCCGGCATCGCGGCAGGGACCGATCGCGCGCGGATGCAGCACCTTGGCGCCGGTGGTGGCGATTTCCTGTGCTTCGGCGTAGTCCAGCCGCGCGAGCAGGCGCGCGTCGGGAACTTCGCGTGGATTGGCGCTGAACATGCCGGGTACATCGGTCCAGATTTCCACGCGCTGCGCGCGCAGCAGAGCGCCGAAATACGCCGCCGACGTGTCGGAACCGCCGCGACCCAGAATCGCCGTGCCGCCATCGGCATGACGTGCGATGAAGCCCTGGGTCAGTAGCACGCGTGGCGACTGCTCGCCAAAACGTGCACGGTGCGCATCGTCGCTGACGTGCTGGCAGGTCACCGACAGCCGCGTCGACCAGTCATTCTGGTTGGGTAGCGCGATTGCCGTGAGCCAGTCGCGC
>JAQGOI010000039.1 GCA_028293685.1 Lysobacteraceae bacterium
GTTTCGAAGATCGCGACGTCCTCGTTGAATTCGGAAATCAGGCGGTCGATGGAGGTGGCGACGTGATCCAGCAGTTCGCGTTCCTGCGGAACATCACCATGATTGCCCTCGCACGCCTCGGCGACCGCATTGAGGAAGCGCCTCGCCGGATGTCCCTTGTAGACGAACATGCGGCGATCCTTGACCGCCACCTTCACGTATGGCACCAGCATGCGGCCGATCTTGCGGCGCACCTCGGGCTGGAAATCGCGCTCGTCGAGCAGCACGTCGAACAACATGCCGACCAGGTCGACCGCGTCGTCCTGGGTTGCCGACAGATTCAGATCGTCGTCGCCCATGCCGAGGCGACGTGCGCCAGCAAGTACTTCGCGGCGCAGCAGGTCGCTCAGCGACAGGCGTGAATCACCTGCCTGGTCGAGCACCTCCGGCGGGTCGCTCTGCAGCAATGACAGCGCCGACATCAATTGCGGCACGCCCAGCTGCGCAGCGCCCGAAGGACGACTGCCGATGGCCGCCGGCATCATGTGCTGGCGCCACGATTGCAGCATGCCGATCAGGCTGGAAAACAGCGCGTGATCGGCCGCCGTGTCGCCGGTGACTCCAGCGTTATCGGATGCGCCGGCGGGCGCCGTGCTCGCTTCGAGTTTGGCCACTTCGTCCACGACAGGTGCCTGCGGCAGCAGCCGCGGCAGGATGCCGGCATTCCCGAGGCGCGCATTGATCCGGTCGTACAACGGCGTCAGCGCGGTCGCGAGTTCGCGCTCCATGAACTTGTACAACGCGATCCGCAATGACGTCGACAGCTCCACGGCACCCAGTGCGTCGCGCATCGCCTGGGCGAGCGCGGGCGGACCGGCGGGATTGTCGCCAGCAACCAGCACCGAGCGCTCGACGAGCATGGCGACGCGCTGATCGAGCATCTCCAACGACACGGCATGGCGGCGAAACAGGTTGTCCACCATCTGCTCGGAAGCCAACTGCTCTTCGAGCCCGTCCTCGGACAGAAGGTTCAACTCACGTTTGACGTCTTCAGGCGGCAACGGCCCGCGCTGCAGGCGCTGGAATGCGGCGACGACGGACGATTCGAAGTTCTCGCGCAGAGGCCCCCGGGCCCGGCGCAAGTCCCGCAGCGCGGTCAATTCCGTGCCCTCGGCGGCCTGCGCCGAACGGTCGAAGAGATAGTCGTCGGCCTGGCGCATGACGACGTCCAGCACCGCAACAAGGCGTTCCACCGTCGTCTTCTGCATTTCGGCCAGCAACTGGCCAGCCCCAGGAGTCACCTGGGCCATTGCGATCAATCCGTCCATAGAGCATCCCCGCTTGACCCCCGTCGAGGCCCTTATGCCATGAACGATTCATGCACATGGCGGCCCGACCAGGCCAACTTGCTGAACTGCGAGAAGCGTCACTAATTGGCAGCCCACGGCAGTCGACGACGGCTGACGTCAGAAAGCGACGCACCCCCAGTCCGCGATGTCGACAGAAATCCACGACCGGTGCTCAGAACGATCCCATCGGTTCCTGCAGGGACGCGAGCTCCTCGTCGGTCGAGACCCGGCCGAGGATCGCGTTGCGATGCGGGAAGCGGCCGAAGCGGTCGACGATGTGTTGGTGGGCCAGCGCGAACCGGGTCAGCGCGTCATCGCCCAGCGCCGCGGTCAGATCCACTCCAAGCCGCTGATCCGCCGCGTCCTCGCTGTGTTGCAGCGGCATGTACAGGAACAGCCGCTCCTGCTTGTCCATGTCCCTGTCGAGGCCGGCATCGATCGCGGCGCGGGCAATGCGGCGCGCGAGCGGATCGGTTGCATACATGCGCGCATCGCCGCGGAACATGTTGCGCGGAAACTGATCCAGCACGATGACCGTCGCAAGCGCCGAGCGCGGGGCGACCGCACCGGTCGCGTGCTGCGCGACGATGTCTTCGTGGAGCCGGAGGAAGCGCTCGCGGATACGGGCATCGACCATCTCGTCCTTGCGCCACCACTGTTGTTCCGACAGTTCGGCAAACCAGAAGTGCAGGACATCGCCGACCCAGGCCGGCTCGTCATTCCCCGCCGTTTTCGGTGACGTCAGAACCGCATCCATCACTCGGGCAAACCGGCCATGCGCAACGACTCCGCAAGATTCGCGGCATCGGCGGGATTCTTGAACGGCTCCCTGATCATGAAGCGGCTGACCGTGAATTCCGGCTTCGCCGCCAGCACGGCTGCCGCACCGGCAGCGGCCCTATCGGCATCGCCCAGCCGGGCGTGACAGGCGGCACGCAGCGCCGCGAAGCGGAAGTGGGTCGTGGGCAGGTGATCGAACTGGGCCAGGGCTTCCTCGTACCTGTGAAGGGCCATCAGCGCTTGTCCGATCGAACGGAAGTACCAAGGCGTATCGAAATAGGGATCGATCTCGCGGGCGCGCCGGAACCAGTCGAGCGCCTCCTCGGCTTGGCCGAGATGGATCAGCAGGAGTCCCATGTCGGCCATGTTCCATTGATTGGTCGGATTGATCTCAACCGCGCGACGCATGTATTGCAGCGCCATGTCGAAAGAGCGCCGCAACCCGCAGACATGCGCCAGGATCGAGAAGCAGGTGCTTTCGTTGCTGTCCAGCTCGACGGCGCGCCGGGCCAGCACATAAGCCTCGTCCAGGGCCGCGTTGTCGCCGATGTAATCGTCGCGCCAGGCGCTGTAGCGCATTGCGGCGAGCAGCGCGTGGGCCATGCCGTAGCCGGGATCGATCTGGATGGCCTGCTCGAACAGCCGCTGCGCCTCCGCCGCACCCTCCGGCACGTCCCAAGGCAAGGCATTGCCCTTCAGCACGCATTCGTAGGCGGCCAGGTTCGCCGGCGGCTTGCGCGACGCCCGTTCGACGTCCGACACCTGCACGCGACCCACGAGCGTGCTGACGATCGTACGCACGACCTGGTCCTGCACCGCGAACAGATCGGACAGGTCGCGGTCGAACTTCTCGGCCCAGACGTGGTTCCCGGTTTCCGCGTCGATCAACTGCGCGGTGATGCGGATGCGATCGCCCATGCGTCGCACGCTGCCTTCAACGACGAAATGCACGTTGAGTTCGCGGGCGACCTGGGCGATGTCGGCGGCGATACCGCGATAGCGGAACGAGGCCGAGCGCGAGCGCACCGACAGCAACCGCCAGCGCGACAGCTCGGTGATGATGTCTTCGGTGATGCCGTCGCTGAAGAAATCCTGTTGCGGGTCGCCGCCGATGTTGGCGAACGGCAGCACGCCGATGGCGACGCGGTCGGGCGCGGTGGCGTACACACGACCTGTTGCCGGCAATCCGGTTTCCACCAGTGCGTCCGCCGACGCGCCCGCGTGGCGCCGCGCGACCAGGGTACCGAGCGCGCGCAGCAGTTCCTGCACCTGCGGGCTGCGGGCGTCGCGTTGCGAGTCGTCCAGGTCGATCGTGTGGAACGCGCGAACGTCAATCGGAAGACTCGCGCCATCGAATCGCACCGGCACCAGCACGCCGCGTTCCGCCGCATCGCGCGCTTCTCCGCGCACCCAGCGCGAATCCACCGAATCGGAGGTCCACACTGCCAGCACGGCAGCCGCCTGCTTCAGCTCGGTGTCGATCTGGCGGTCGAACTCCTGGCCCGGGACGATCGCGGGATCCCACCAGACCGATAATCCCGTCGCCTCGATCGTCGCGACAAGCGGTGCGACACGTGCCTTGTCGCGGCGGCAATAGGAAACGAAGACGTCCGCCATGTGCGTTGACCTTCCAGTGGAGCGGTGCCGCCACTCCTTCCGGCCGGTGGAGCATACCCCCGCGTCGGAAAACGCTTCGCGATCTGCCGCGGCTACCAATTCATCGGGCGGGGACCCGGGCTGGTGAGCAGCGTCTGGTGTGGGATTCCATCAGGCCTGGCCCAGCTGCCGGTCATGCAGGCGCGACCACAACAGCAACGACACGGACGCGCCGATCAGGCATGTGAACATGTCCCACTGCGTATCCCACGGGTCGCCCTGCGTGGCAAGGAATGCGTCGGCATCGGCGCCGAATGCCAACGCGGACCACCATTCGATCAGCTCGAAGAACGCCGAGAAACTGAGGCACACGGCGAGCACGAGGTACACCAGCCAGCCGCCACGACGCAGCGGCGTGCAACGCAGCAGCAACTCACGCGCCAGGATCGCCGGCACGAAGCCCTGCATGAAGTGGCCGACGCGGTCCCACGGGTTGCGCTGGACCGCGACGCCGATCGCGTTGAATGCATCGCGCAACCAGAAGCCCAACGGCGTCTGCGCGTAGGTGTATTCGCCGCCGTGGATCAGCACCAGCGCGTGCACCGCGAGCAGCCAGCACAGCAGGCGTGTCAGTGGGAAGCGCTTCCAGCGCCATGCCAGAAGCGGAATCCCGACGATGATCCACATGACTTCCATGAACCACGTCATGCGGTCGCCCGCAGCCAACAACGACCAGATCAACGCCACGCACACGGTGGAAACCAGCAGCCAGGCTTCCACCCGTGTCGGGGGCGTGGCGATCAGTGACGATGTTCCGAGCATGCGTGCTCACTCGATGGTTGAAGACGACCGTGGGAAGGATCTGCTACGGCGCCTTCGGCAGCAGGCGGGCGTGGAGTTGCGGAATCATCATCGTCGCCGCCGACCCATACCAGCGGTGGTACTCAGCCACCATTTCGCCGTGGACGATCACCGGATCGGTCGCGGTCAGGCGCCGGGCCTCGTCGAGGTCGGCGACCGCCAGAACGAACAGGCCACGCCACCCGGCCGGATCCTTGTCGAACGGTCCCGCCAGTACCAGCTTGCCAGCGGCGGCCAGCCGTTCGATGTTGGCGAAATGCCCCGCGAACATCGCCTTGCGTTCTTCGCCATCCGATACCGGTGTCGGTCCCGTCTTGAGGATCACCAGCACATACGTGCGCATCCCGCGCTGGTCGGCGCCAAGCCGCTGCGCGAGCGCCGCGTCGTACGACGGCGCTGGCTCAGCCTTCTGCGCGGATACCTGCGGGGATCCCGCCAGACAAAAACACGCCGCCAGGGCGGCCATCGGAAGACATTTCATCGTTCATCCGTCCCGTGACGCGAGAGCTCAAGGATAAGCGGATGTGGCCTTTGGTTGGGGCGTGCACATGGGCCGGGCGCCATGAGCCTGCTACTCGTCGTCTTCGTCGACGACGTCATCGCCCGCCGCCGAAGCCATCGCATCCTCGATCGGATCGACCGGCTCGAGCAATGTGTAGTCGTCGACCTCGCGACTGCGGATCGCACGTGACACTGGATAGCTCTCAAGCGCAGGTTGTTTCATCCGGGTCAGGAACCGCATCGCAAGCCAAGGTCCCGCGATCCAGTCGGCCACTTTGTCCGCTGGCAGGAACACCGGGCCATCAGGCACGAGTGGAGGCGGAATGGCGGGGTTGGCGTGAGTGAGGATGGCGAACGAAAACAGCTCCGGTTCGTCCCGGTGCCAGTGATCCCACAATCCCGCGGCGAACAGCATTCCACCGGACTGCGCCTGGATGAAATACGGCTGCGGCGGCTTCGCCATGCGATCCCACTTGTAGTAGCCATTCATCGGCACCGCGCAACGCCGATGTTCCCACGGCCTACGAAAAATGCGACTCCTGGGCGCGCGTTCCAGACGAGCGGTGACCGTCGTGTACTTCGTCTCAGGCAGCTTCGACCAGCTCGGCACCAGGCCCCAGTCGAACTCTTCCGCGCCAGGCCCGTCGCCGCGGTCGAGGATGACGACAGCGCGCTTTCGCACCGCGACGTTGTAGCGCGCGGGCGCGGCAGCGAGTGCCGCCGCGATTTGGGGCGCGAGTGCCTTGGGCATGTCCTCCCCCGCGAATGCCTGCACGAACCTACGCATGCGAAAGACCTACAAGCGCCACGGAATTCACCCATCCGCCGTTGATCGCAGCATGTTGCTGCGCAGGTCGTCAGCGCTGTGGCAATTCCCGAATGAACAGCGTCCGGCTAGCGACAATACGCAGGCAGCCTCAAGGCCAACCTGCGTAACCGATTGTCAAATTTTCGGAGCAGCGGGTGCAGTTGCAGGTGCGGCGGGCGCATCGTTGTTCCAGATGTCCCGGATCATCACCCACTTGCCGTTCTGCCTTTCCCAGATTTCGACGTACTTGCCCGTACCGACGGCCTTGCCGGTCGCATCGGCGACTGAAAACGTCCCCGAATGCCAGCCGAGGTTGCCGGAGCTTCCGGAGGCGCCGTCGTTGATGGTCAGCGTGATACCGGCTTTTTTCGAGGTCGCCGTGTCCTTGACCAGGAAGTCGTGCAGGGCCGAAGGAGCGCTTACGGCGGGCACATCCGGCGGCATCACCACCGCATCCTTCGCGTACATCGCCACGATCCGGTCCGCGTCGCCTGCGTTGTAGGCAGTCGCCCAGTCCTTGTCCGACGGATGGAAGGCGGCACCCGCCGCGTCCTTGGCCGGCGCATTCGCGCTGGCGAGCGCCAGCAGTGCGAACGATACGGAAACGGCAGCTTTCATGAAGTACATGGGAAGTCCTCTGTGGTGGGGTCGGATGCGGCGAATCCGCACGCGTGGTCGATGACGCGAACCCGACCTGCGACGTGATCCCGAAGGACCGTGATCGATCCCAGCTCAAGGCTTGCCCGTCATTCAACGGCCATGCACCCGCAGAACGGACAACCGGCGGCCCCGCGTGCTGACCAGCGGCCTTCGCCTGGAGGCTGAAGCAACGGGTGTATAAGGCATGCCTCACCCAGGAGCGACCGCCGCCATGAAACATCTGCTGAAGCTTGCCGCCGCCGGAACCCTCGCGACCATCTTGCTTGCGTCGCCCTCGTTTGCCGCTCTGAAGGTCGGCACGCAGGCACCCGATTTCAGTGCGCCGGCCTACCTCGCCGGCAAACCGTTCACCTTCAAGCTCGCCGATGCGTTGAAGAAGGGCCCCGTAGTCGTCTACTTCTTCCCGGCCGCGCACACCTCGGGTTGCAACCTGGAGGCGCACCTGTTCTCGGCAGC
>JAQGOI010000056.1 GCA_028293685.1 Lysobacteraceae bacterium
CATTGGCGCAGGAAAACGCGAAGTTCGGAATCACCGTCAACACGGTGTCCCCGGGCTACATCGGCACAGACATGGTGATGGCCGTGCCCGAGGAAGTCCGCAACAAGATCGTCGCGCAGATCCCGACCGGTCGCCTGGGCCTGCCTGAAGAAATCGCGTACGCAGTGGCCTTCTTCATCCCGGACGAGGCCGCATGGATCACCGGCGCCAACCTCTCGGCCAACGGCGGCCAGTACATGGGCTGGTAGCAGGCTTAGAATCTCATCGAGTTAGTTTGCTGAATCGCTCATGGCCGTCGTCGAGACGGCCATGACTTGTGACGCTTGACACATGCGGTTGCAAGCCGTGCTGCGCTGCGCCATGCTCGGGCTTCCACCGGGGGGTTCGTCGCAATGGCCGCACGTGTCATCAAGAAATATCCCAACCGTCGCCTCTACGACACCGAGATTTCGAGCTACATCACCATCGAGGATGTGCGCCAGCTCATCGTCGAAGGCGAAACGTTCGAAGTCCGCGATGCCAAGAGTGGTGAAGACCTGACCCGGCAGGTGTTGCTCCAGATCATCGCCGAGCACGAGCAGGACGGCGAACCGATGCTGTCCACGCAGCTGCTTAGCCAGATCATCCGTTTCTACGGCGATTCGCTGCAGGGATTCATGGGCAATTACCTGGAACGTTCGATGCAGGTATTTCTCGAGCAGCAGCAACAATTCCGCCAACAGGTCGGCAGCCTGCTCGGGCAGACGCCGTGGGCGATGATGAATCAACTGACCGAGCGCAATCTCGAGGTCTGGAAGGATTTCCAGCAAACCCTGGTCGGCGGCGTCGGGCAACCGCAGGCGCCGCAACGTGAAAAGGACAAGTCGCGGGGTTGACGTTGTCGTCAGCTGATCATCCGTCGGGAAAACCGGTGACCGGCCGCGTCGCCATTGTCAGCGGCGGAATCGGCGGGCTTGGCACAGCCATCTGCGTGGCCTTGGCACGATGCGGTCGCCGCGTGATCGCCGTTGACCTGGATCGCGGCGACGCGGTCGACACGTTTCGTGACGCAGCGGCGGGTCTGGATATCGATTTCAGGCCACTGGACGTGACCGACTTCGGCGCATGCGGCGCATCCATGCGCGCGATCGAATCGGAGTTTGGCTCGCTCGACATCCTCGTCAACGCGGCCGGCATCACGCGCGACGTCACGCTGCGCAAGATGGACAAGCTGCAATGGGACGCCGTCATGGGCGTCAACCTGGATGGCGTCTTCAATCTATGCCGGCACGCTGTCGACGGCATGATCTCCCGGGGATTCGGCCGCATCGTCAACATCAGCTCGGTCAATGGCCAGACCGGTCAATTCGGCCAAACCAACTACTCCGCATCCAAGGCTGGCATGCACGGGTTCACCATGGCACTGGCGCGCGAAGTGGCACGCAAGGGCGTCACCGTCAACTCGATTTCGCCCGGCTACTGCGCGACGCCGATGGTGATGGCCATGGCCGACGACGTACGCGCCGCCATCGTGCAGTCTGTCCCGGTCGGACGCCTGGGCACGGCGGAGGAGATTGCGCGCACCGTGGAGTTCCTGACCGCCGACGACGCCGGCTTCATCACCGGCGCCAACATCCCGGTGAATGGCGGATTGTTCATGAGCTTCTGAAGGCGGCGCTCCGCGCTGCCGTGGCCGGCTAAGGCATCAACGCTGCGGTCGCAGGCTGTTTGCAGAAGCGCGCCCGGTACTCCAGCGCCTTGGGCATGAGGGCCTGCAGGTTCTTGATGCGGGTGCCGGGATTGGGATGGTCCGACGCGAATTCCGATTGGCCGCCACCGCTGGCCTGCGTCATCCGCTCCCATAGCGGGATGGCTTCCTGCGGGTTGTAGCAGGCCGCCGCAGCCAGCATCAGCCCCAATTCGTCGGCTTGCGTCTCCTGCTTGCGCGCATAGGGCAATGCACGTCCGTAGCCATACACGGCCATGACCGTCTGCATCTGCTGCTGGTCCATTCCGCTCGCGGCTCCGGCCATCTGTCCAATCTGCGCCAGCTTCTGCTCGGTCATCCGTTGCGCACCGTGGCGAAGCAGCGCATGCGAGATTTCGTGTCCGAGCACGACCGCCATCGCATCGGTGTTCTGCGCGACAGGAAGCAGGCCCGTGTACACCGCGATTTTTCCGCCGGGCAGGCAGAAGGCGTTGACCTGGTCGGACTGGAGCAGGTTGACGTCCCAGTCGAAGGTTTTCTCCACGTGTGGCGCCTGCAGGCCATGTTCGCTGGCCAGCGCGTCCTCGACTTCCGGAACCCTGGCGACGATGCGCCGCACGACTTCCTGGACCTCGCGTGCTTCCGGCGTACTGCGATCCACCGGCTGCTCCTTGGTCAGGATCTCCTGATAGGCCTGCAGGCCCAGGGCCTTCTCATCCTGTGCGGAAATGCTCTTGTCGATGACCACCTTCTCGCCAGTCAGCGCGTCGGTGCTGCGGTTGGACAGCCAGTAGTAGCCGGCGTAGATCGCAAACAGGACAAGGACCCATATCCGCAAACCGCCGAATCCCCGACGCGTACCCACTGGATCCTGTCGCATGCTGCTTTCCCCTTGGTTGAGAACGTTTGGCCCGCACCTTCAGTTCGTATCCGCCAAGTTGGTATCCGGCCTAGATGTCGCGAACGACGCGAAATCCGACCCGTGCATTGGTCGCATCGACATCCTGGGGCGATCGCCATGTCGAACGCGTCTGTTCCGGCGAACTTGCCCAGCTACCGCCGCGCACGATGCCCATGTGGCACCCGGGATTGATCCAGGGCGCCTCGTCATCGGGAGCGCGCCGGTAGCTGTCATGCCAGCAATCGGCCACCCACTCGCTGACATTGCCGGCAAGGTCGTGAAGGCCATATGCATTGGCGCCGAACCGGGCAACCGGCGCGGGCCCCCAGTAGCCATCGCCATATCCGACAAATCCGTTGCTCCAGTGACGACCGCCGGGAGAGGTGTCCTTTCCTCCCGTGATGTTCGCGGCACCGGGTCGCGGCGCGGCATTGCCCCATGGATAGCGGCCGTTGCCTCCGGCGCGCAATGCATATTCGAATTGCGACTCGCTCGCGAGGTGGTAACGCGCGCCGCTCTGGACCGTGAGCCAATCGACATAAGCCTCGGCGTCACGGGCGCTGACGAAAATCACCGGCAGCGAACCACCTGCACGGCTGCCATCGTAGGCCGACTGCCAATCCACGCCGTTGCGGCGCATGAAGTTTCCACTGCTTTCGTCATACACTAGCGCCTTCCCGCGTCGTGTCGCTGTCGGGCGATACCCGCTGGCTCTCACGAAATCGCGAAACTGGTCGACCGTGACTTCGGTGGTGCCCATCGCAAAGCCACGCGCGAAGTGCACATAGTGCGCAGGCCGTTCGATATCCCCCGCGTCCTCGTCCGCGTCGGCAGCGCCCATGCGAAAGCCGCCGTGTGGCACGACCGTCATCTCCGGCCCACGCGCGCCGAATTTAAGCGCGTCGGTGAAATGCTGGCCAGGCCGATACAACCCGTAATAGGTGAACTGCTCGATCTGCCCTCGAAGGTCGGCGACGTCGCTGCTGCCAGGATCGGCGATGCGCAGCATCTCCGCCAATTTGCCGCGTGCGATGGCCAGTCCCTTCTGCTGCAGCAGCGCCTGGCTGCCTTCGTCGTGCAGCGCTGCAATCCGGGCGTTGCGCATCACGGCAATCCGAACGCGGGCGTCTGCGATGGTGTGCGCCGTCGTGGTCGCCACTGAGCCGCTCCGGACTTTCGCAGCGATCGCGACCCAGCCCGTGGCTGCCTTGAAATCGCCGCGCCGCGCGGCGTCTTCCGCATGCCGGATCAGGCCGCTTTCCACCGCAGCCAGTCCCTGCATCGCGCGCGATTGTCCGGGTTGCAGTCGCAGGGCAGCGCGCAGCTTCTGCAGCGCGCCCATGTGTCCCGAATCCCCCAGTCGCCCGGCGCGAAGATCCTGCTCGGCCTGGCGATTCAACTCCCACAGCTGATCGGCCCGGTCGATGCGTTGCAGATAGGTGAGCACCGCTGGGTCTTTGGGTGCCACGGTCCTGGCAACAGCGGCGACCATGTGCGCGTGGCGCAGTGCAGCGATGTCGTCGCCCGTGGCCGCCATCGAGGCGTCTCCGTCGGCCAGCAACGCAGCCAGCGCATGTCGCAGGCCGGCTTGTGCCTCGGCATCGCCAGGCGCCTGTTGCAGCAGCGCGAGGTACAGGGGAATAGCCGCGTCGGCATCGTCATAGAGTCGTCCGGCCGAAAGCGCCGCTGCCGCTTCGGCAAGCGTCGCCTCGCGGCCTCCCGCCGACAGGGTCACGGTGGGCGATTGCCAGGTCAGCGATCCGGAAATGCGGTCATCGCCGCTGATCGTCACGGTACCCGCGTGGCCTGCTTCGGAGCGCTGTCGGTCCGGACTCTCGCCATCGCGCGAACAGGCGCCAAGCAGCACGCTCGCGACGACGGCCGTCGCCAGCAAGCCTTTCAATGCCACCGAACCCGCTGCGCGCAAACGCCCTCTCCGATCCGCCGACGATGACAGATTGGGCAAGTTAGGCCATTGTCGCTGCCTGCGGCAAGCCAATACCGGCGCACGACAATCCACGTCGGTGCGGTACGCCGGGTCGCCTTCATAGGAAATCCCGCTTGGAATGGATCAGCGATAGCTCCGCGCTCAACGCCCGGCTGACCGCCGCAGCGCCCGACAGGATCGGCCTGGACACCGAGTTCATCCGCGAACGCACCTGGTGGCCGCAGCTGGCGCTGGTCCAGATCGCGATCCCGGGGCCACAGGCGTCAGAACCTGAAATCCTCCTGGTCGACCCGCTGGCGCCGGGCATGGGCGACGCACTTGGCGCAATCCTTGCTGATCCGTCGGTTCTCAAGATCATGCATAGCGCCAGCGAAGACCTGGTCGCGCTGAAGCACGCATGCGGCGTCGTGCCGACGCCTCTGTTCGACACCCAAATCGCCGCTGCACTGGCAGGCGTCGGGGCCGGCGTGGGTTATCAACGGCTCGTGCAGGACACGCTGGGGATTGCACTGGAAAAGGGAGAAACGCGTTCCGACTGGCTGCGTCGGCCGTTGACGCCCTCGCAACTGGAGTACGCGGCTGACGATGTCCGTTACCTGTTCGGACTGCACGATGATCTGGACGCGCGACTGGCGACATTGGGCCGGCGTGCATGGCTGGATGAGGATTGCGCCAGGCTTGTCAGCAATGCGCAGCGCGATGAACTCGATCCATGGCCGCACCTTGGCCTGCGCGCGGCGCAGACGCTGAACGCAGACGCGCAGATTCGCCTCATGCGCCTGCTGCGCTGGCGTGACGCTTACGCGCGCGACAACGACCGGCCACGCACCTGGATACTCGACAACGAACTTGCCGGCACTCTTGCACGGTCACCGCCGGCCGACGTCGCGCGCCTGCAGTCGATCCTCGACACGCACCCGAAAGCGCCGCGCAAATTGGCGTCCGCCATCTGGAGCGCCTTGCATACGACATTGCCCGACGAAAATCTCGCGCCTGCGATACGCAGCGACGAACGGGACAAGGAAGGTCTGCGCAAACTCCAGCTCGCGGTCGCGGTGCGTAGCGCCGAACTGGGGCTTCCCGATGGCGTGCTGGCGTCCCGTCGGTGGTTGCAGCCGTTGCTCGATGGCAACGGCTGGCCAGGACCGCTTTCAGGTTGGCGGCGCGCCCAACTGGAGCCGACACTCGCACCGTTGTTGCCTCCAACTGGCGGCAACCCCGACCCCTCCGTATAATCCAGCCTGTTTTGGGGCGGTAGCTCAGCTGGGAGAGCGTCGCGTTCGCATCGCGAAGGTCAGGGGTTCGATCCCCCTCCGCTCCACCAAAACACGATCCGACGCAGCCCAGGAAAGGCCGGTAAACCTCACAGCACAGGGGTTCCGGCCTTTTTCATG
>JAQGOI010000125.1 GCA_028293685.1 Lysobacteraceae bacterium
GCGCACATGGATGTGCGCCGTTTTCAGCCGAGCCATGGATGGCGAGTCTGAAAATGGTCGATCGATCCGCGACCTAAGTTTAGCTCTGGTCGAAAAAGGGCCCTTCTTTTGGTTACTTTTCTTTGGCCCGGCAAAGAAAAGTAACTCGCCCACGGCGAAAGCGTCTAAAGCGCCGCAGGCAAATTCACCGGACCCTTGTTTTCGCGGGGATGACGCGCAAACACTCCGACCTACCGCAATGCCTTCCACAAAAATGCATACGTCAACGCCCACACGTGTGCCGTCTGTTGATTGGTGGCGCCGGCACCGTGCCCGCCTTCGGTGTTCTCGAAATAGCGCACGTCCTTGCCCGCGGCGAGCATGGCGGCCGCCATCTTGCGTGCGTGCGCCGGGTGGACGCGGTCGTCGCGGGTGGTGGTCCACAGCAAGGTCGGCGGATAGTCGCACTTCGGATCGAGCAGCTGGTACGGCGAAAACGTGCGGATGTAATCCCAGTCGGCGGTGTCGGGATCGCCGTACTCGGCCATCCAGGACGCACCGGCGAGCAGATGGCTGTAGCGCTTCATGTCCAGCAGCGGCACCTGGATGACCACGGCGCCGAACGACTGCGGATGTTGCGTGAGCATGTTGCCGACCAGCAGGCCACCATTGCTGCCACCCATGATCCCCAGGTGCCTGGGCGATGTGATCCGGCGAGCAACGAGGTCGTGCGCCACCGCGGCGAAATCCTCGTAGGCCTTGTGGCGGTTGTGCCTGAGCGCGGCCTGATGCCAGCGCGGACCGTATTCGCCGCCACCGCGGATGTTGGCCACCACGTACACGCCGCCGCCGCGCTGGTCGGATGGTTCGAGCCAGCCCTTGCCGACCAGGCCCGAGTAGGCGGGCGTCAACGACACCTCGAACCCGCCGTAGCCGTAGAGCAGCGTCGGCGCCTTGCCGTCGAACGCGAGATTCTTCGGGCGCACCAGGAAATAGGGGACGCGGGTACCGTCCAGGGAGACGGCGAAATGCTGTTCGATGGTGTCGCCGGAGGCGTCGAAGAACGCCGGCATGGTCTTGAGCACGTCGGGTTCGGCGCCGCCCGCGTCCATCGAGAGCTGGGCCAGCGCCAGCGTGCTGGGCGTCAGGTAATCGGACGCGGTCAGCCACACGGCGTCGCTGGACTCTTCATCGACGGCGCGCACGCCCAGCGTGCCGATGGCCGGAGCGCCGACGAATGCGGTGCGCGCCCAGCCGCCATCGGCTTGCGGCGTCAGCACCGACAACCGGTTCTTGACGTCGTCGAGCACGTTGAGCACCAGGTGATGGCGCGTCCAGGCAAAGCTTTCCAGTGATGTCGACGGTGTTGCCTCGAACAGCGCTTCGATGCTGCGCTTGCCGGCCATGAAGTCGTCGAAACGGGTGGCGAGCAACGAGCCGGCGGTCCAGGTCGTACCGTCCAGCAGCCACGGATCGCGCAGCTGCAGCAGCAGCCATTCGCGATGGACCGACTTGATCGCCGAAGCGGGCACATCGACCTTGCACAGCGCGCCGTCGGCGCTACGCAGGTACAGCGCGTCGCTGTAGAAATCCAGCGCGCGGCTGACGAAGTCGCGCTCGAAACCTGGCGTGGCGTCGTGGAAGGCCGAAATGGCCAGGTCCGTCGGCTCGCCCGCGTACACCAGCGTGGACGATGCCATCGGTGTGCCGCGATGCCAGAGCCGGGCGATTCGCGGATAGCCCGATGTCGTCATCGAACTCATCCCGTTGGCGTCGGGGCCAAAATCGGTGGTGACATACACGGTGTCGCGATCGATCCAGCCGAGCGCACCCTTGGCCTGCGGCCGGAAGAATCCGTCCTCCACCCACTGTTTCGTGGCCAAGTCGAACTCGCGCGTGACGTCGGCATCGCTGCCCCCGCGCGACAGCGCCACCAGGCAGCGTTCATACGCCGGCTTCAGGCAGTCGGCACCGTGCCAGACCCACGGTTCGCCCTCGAGCGCCGCCAGGGCATCCAGGTCGATCACCGTTTCCCAGAGCGGCTGCGGCTTGCGGTATTCGTCCAGCGTGGTTCGTCGCCACACGCCGCGCTCGTGCCGAGCGTCCTTCCAGAAGTTGTAGTAGTACGCGCCGATCTTGTCGACGTCGGGGATTTTATCCTCGGAGTCGAGGATCGCGCGCAGGCTGGTCTCCAGCGACGCAAAGCCGGGCGCGACGGCCAGCTCCAAATCGGTGCGCGCGTTCTCGCCCCGGACCCACGCCAGCGGCTCGGCGCCGGTGACGTCTTCCAGCCAGGCGTAGGCATCGGTGGCAGTGGTTGGCATGGCGTCCTGGTTGCGGGCGGGGCCGCGGCACCGGGCAGAAATGGTGTGCAGGCGCGGCCGGCGAACCGTCGGCCGGTGTCGTGCAGGCGGTTGCGAACGCTAGCACGGCATCCGCCGCATCGGACCTGGCTAGCTGCCGCGCGACCAGCGTGCGTCCGCGCGTCCGATGCGTCGTGCCTGCGGCCTGCCACGACGGAGCGGGGCGCTGGCGGGCAACACGCGTGCCGGCAAACGGAAACGATGCAGCGACCACCAGCTGAGCAGCGGCATTCCCAGCAGCCATAACGGCAGAGGCCCGAACCAGGCGCTGTCGCCACGCGCAACCGGCAGGCACAGCACCAGCAATGCAGCGACAAGCGCCACCTGGCGAACGGCCCGCAACAGGCGGGGATCGGGTTCGTGGGTTTTCTGGACTGGGTTCATGTCGGTTTCCGGGCGATGATTGGCCATAAGCGTCGCGCCCGGGCTTCTCACGGATTGCGATTGCAGTCCGTGCGTACCATTGACGTCGCCTTCGCCGGCGGCAACCGCATCCTGTTCACACCCGTTGGAGCGACCGTCCGTGCCGATCTTCCGCAGATTTCGAGTCGTGATGCTGGCAGCGTTGTGGACGCTGGCCGGTTGCGCATCGGCGCCGGCCGTCGACACCGGCCCGGAGCTGTCGCTGCGCCCGTTGATGGGTACCTGGTACGTGATCGCGCACGTGCCTTACTTCACCGAGCGCGGTCACGTCTGGGCGCATGACGACTACGCGCTGCTGCCCGATGGCCGGATCGCCGTGCACTACACCTATCGCAGCGGATTCCACGGGCCGGTCAGGTCGCTCGACGCGGTGGCCACGGTCGTTCCGGGAACCGGCAACCGCGACTGGCGCCTGCGCTTCTTCCGTGTGGTGCCGGCCACGCAGCGCATTGTCGAAGTCGCGCCCGATGGCAGCTGGATGTTGCTGGCGACACCCGATCGCGAGCTTGCCTGGATCTTCGCGCGCACGCCGGACATGCGCGACAGCACGTACCAGACCCTGCTGCACAAGCTGCGCGATCACGGCATCAACAGCGACAAGATCTGGCGGATCGCGCAGACGCCCGAACAGGTCGGGCAACTGGGGTTCGAGCGCCCGAACGGCGAGTGAGTCAGTAGCCGGCGGTGTCCAGCGCGTTCTCGGCCTTGGCGCGGCCGATGTCGATCAGTTCGGCCGCACGCCAGAATTCGTAGAACAGGCACGCATCGCGCGGGATCCGGATGACGAGCTCCGGTGGATCCAAGGCCATCTGCACGCGCGCGATCTGCCCCTGCATCGTGTCCAGCGCGCGCGCCATCACTTCGCCGACGCCGATGCCACCGTCTTCACCGTGACCGCCGCCGAGCGTGCGTTCGAACCAGTCGCCGACGCGTTCGCCCAACGAGGCGCGAGGATCGGCGCCGTTGGGCTGCGCCGGTTCGCCGGGCGGTTGCTGCGGCCAGCCGTGCATGTCGACCGCAATCAGCCGATGCGCATCGGACAGGCGCGTGGCGGCGATCGGCAACGGTGCCAGCAGGCCACCGTCGACCAGTTCGCGGCCGTGCACGGCGTGCGGCGTGAACAGCCCCGGTATCGCGAACGAGGCGCGGATCGCGTCCCAAAGCGGTCCGCGCCGCAGCCACACTTCGCGCTGGCGTTGCAGGTCGACCGCGACCGCGGTGAACTGGATCGGCAGCGTTTCGATCAGCGGATCGCCGACCAG
>JAQGOI010000150.1 GCA_028293685.1 Lysobacteraceae bacterium
GCCGGTATCAACGCCGTCGCGTCGGCCATCGAGCACGATGGCGACAACGTGCGCGAGGTGCTGCTCGAGGCCGGCGGCCGCAATCCGCGCCTGACCGAAATCGAAGAGACCGCGCGCCGGCACGAGATCTCCGTGCGACGAGTACCGCTGCAGGCGCTCGACGGCGTAGCCGGCGGCCTGCGCCACCAGGGCGCGATCGCGCGTTACGAAGCGCCGCGTCGGATCGAGGAGAGCGAGCTGCCGGCGCTGCTGGAAGCGGCGCAAGGCAAGGCGCTGCTGCTCGTGCTCGACGGCGTGCAGGACCCGCACAACCTCGGCGCCTGCCTGCGCAGCGCCGCCGCCGCGGCGGTGACCGCGGTGATCATTCCCAAGGACAAGGCCGCGCCGGCCGAGGTCTTGCGGACTGTCGCATTGACCTGCACCGCCTTGTCCTTCGGGATCACGACCGCGGTGACCTTGGCGGCGGCGGCGCTGCGCAGGCACGCGCCGAGGTTGTGTGGATCCTGCACGCCATCGAGTACGAGGATCAACGCGCGGCCGGCAGCAGCTTCGACCAGTCCCGGCAGTTCATCTTCGTTCCATGTTTTCGCGGCCGCATAGCGTGCGACGGCCCCCTGGTGACGCAGGCCGCCGGCGACACCATCGAGCGCCTGCTGCGGAACGCGTCGGACTTCGATGCCAAGACGCCGTGCATTGCCCTCGATCTCGGTGATGCGCGGATTCCGCCCGCCGGCCTCGAGCAGCACCTCGCGCACGTTGTCGCCATCGTGCTCGATGGCCGACGCGACGGCGTTGATACCGGCGATCCACTGGCTGTCCTTGCTCATCAGTACCTGGCTTTCTTTCGCTTGGCCGGCTGCCCACGCGGCACAGGAGCGACTTCTTCAGTCATTCCGGCGGCCTCGTCCACAAGGCGGAAGTCGATCCGTCGATCCTCGACACTGGCCTTGAGCACGATGATTTCGACGCGATCGCCGAGCCTGTATTCGCGGCCGCGACGTTCGCCGGTCAGGGTCTTGCGGATCGGATCGAAATGGTAGAAGTCCCGTGGCAACTGGGTGACGTGTACAAGGCCGTTGACCTTGGATTCGTCGAGCTCGACGAACAGACCGAAGCTCGTGACCCCACTGATCGTTCCCATGAACTGTCCACCGACGTGCTGCTCCATCCACGCCGCGCGATAACGCTCGTCGACTTCGCGCTGCGCCTCGTCGGCACGTCGCGAACGCTCGGAACACTGCAACGACAAAGCGGCCATGGCGTGCGCGGAGTACGCGTACGACTCGGCTTTTCCGCCGCCAAGCACGTGCTTGATCGCGCGATGCACCAGCAGGTCCGGATAGCGTCGGATGGGCGACGTGAAATGCGCATAGGCGGCGAGCGCAAGACCGAAGTGGCCAATGTTGTCGGGCGCGTACACCGCCAGGCTCTGGCTGCGCAGGACGACGGATTCCAACAACGCCGCGTCGGGCCGGTCGCGGATCGTCTCGAGCAGCTGCCGGAAGTCGCGCGGTTGCACTTTCGCCCACGGCGGCAGGCGCAGCTTGAATTCCTTGAGGAATTCCAGCAGGTCCGTGTACTTGGCTTCCGGCGGCTTGTCGTGATCGCGGTACGGTGCGGGAACGCCGGACGCGAGCAGGAATTTCGCCGCCTCGACATTGGCGGCGATCATGCATTCCTCAATGAGCTTATGCGCGTCGTTGCGCTGGATCATGCCTGCCTGCGTGACCTCGCCCTGGGGACCCAGCACGAACCGGACTTCGGATGTCTCGAACTCGATCGCGCCGCGCTTTTGCCGCGCCTTGTCCAATATTCGATACAGCTGATGGAGCCGTTCGATCTGCGGAAGCAGCCCGCCAATGACGCCCAGCGCCTGTCCGCGATCCTCGTCGGGCACGCCCTCGCCCACTGCATTCCAGACCTGCGTATACGTCAGGCGCGCGTGTGAGTTCATCACTGCTTCGTAGAATTTCGACTCGCTGACCTCGCCCTGCCGGTTGACCTGCATGTCGCACACAAAGCACAGGCGATCGACCTTCGGCTTCAGCGAACAGATGCCGTTGGACAACGTCTCGGGCAGCATCGGGACGACGAAGCCGGGAAAGTACACCGACGTCGCGCGTTTGGTGGCCTCGTCATCCAGCGGAGTGCCTGGACGCACGTAATGGGAGACGTCCGCGATCGCGACCACCAGCCGGAACCCGTCTCGGTTGGGCTCGCAATAGACCGCGTCGTCGAAATCCTTGGCATCCTCGCCATCGATGGTCACCAGCGGGAGCGCACGAAGATCGGCGCGCGCCGCAGCCGTTGCCGGTTCGACATCGACCGGGACGGCAGCCGCCTGGGCAAGGACTTCCGGCGGGAACTCATGCGGAATTTCATGCCCATGGATCGCGGCCTCGACCGCGAGCGATGCCGTCAGCTTGTCGCCAAGCACCGCCAGCACACGGCCGATCGGCGGGCGCCGCGCATCGGGCGCCTGCACGATTTCACAGACGACCAATTGCCCATGCGTGGCTTCGAGCCGCGCATCAGGCGGAATCATGATGTTGCGCTGGATGCGCTTGTCGTCCGGCACCACATAGCTGATGCCGGCTTCGACCGTGTAGCGGCCGATCAGTCGATTGAGCCGGCGCTCCAGGACTTCGACGATGGCACCTTCGCGACGTCCACGGCGATCGACCCCGGTCACGCTGCCGAGCACGCGGTCGCCATGCATGGCCTTTCGCATTTCGAAAGGCGGCAGGAACAGGTCATCGCCACCACCCGCATCGGGGCGCAGGAAACCGAAGCCGTCCGGATTGGCGATCACCACGCCGGGAATGAGATCCATCCGCGCCGCCGGCGCAAAGCCGCCACGGCGGTTCTGCAACAACTGGCCATCGCGGAGCATCGCTGCAAGGCGCTTGTTCAATGCATCGAGACGCTCGGCATCGAGCAGCCCGAGTTTCTGCGCCAATTCGCTGGCGTCCATCGGGCCGTCGGCGGCGGTCAGCAGCTGCACGATCATCTCGCGACTCGCAATCGGCTGCTCATAGCGCGCCGCTTCACGCGCCTCCTGCGGATCACGCATCTTGCCATCGGCCTGCACGGGAGGCGCCGCTTTCCCGCCCATCGCCCGGGCCAGGCCCGGGTCAGGCATCCACCCGGGAAGGGCGGCGGCTCGCGGCTTCCGGCCTTTGGGCCCCGTCGGGGCGTGGCGAGTCGAGGGCTCGGACGGCTTACCTTTGCGATCGTTGCGGCGCTTGCCTGGTGGTTTGCTCATCCGGGCGATTTTACACGCAGCCTGTCCGTGCCCCGCATACCAACGACAAGCCAGCGCCGCGCACGATGGTGTCAGTGTCCTTTCTTGAGCATCCCTTCGCGCCCCTGCTCTGCGCGTGCGGCGCTGATCGCTGTTTCGACATGCTTGACCTCTTCCGGCGGCGGCAACACCGCAGCCAGGCCCAGCGAGTCGATCCACAGTTCCCGCGCCCAGCCCTTGCTGTGATACAGGTGCTCGTCTTCCTGGTTTTCGATTTCCTCATAGGCCCGCAGCAGTACGTCAGTCGCTTCGCCGGCTCCGTTCTTTGCAACGCGTCCGATCAGCTCCCAGTTCATGTGGTCCTTGGTCTCGGCCATCACGACGCATTCGCACGCTGCGAGTTCGGCACCGACTGGGTCACCGCCGTCCTGCGCCAACTGAATTGCCTGGACAAGCGATTCGCCCATATGTGCGACCACCTGCCGACCGGGTGTCTGCGCTTCCGGGTCCAACCCGAGAGCTTCAAACACTGACAGCAACACGTCGCGATGGTGCCGCGTCTGCTCGAGGTAGCCATCGAACTCCTTGCGCAGGTCTTCGTTGACCGCACACTCGATGGCATGTTCATAGACCTGGATGCCGCCAATCTCGGTTTCCAGTGCCTGGTAAAGCAGTTCGTTGAGCTGGTTGTTGTCGATCGCGCTTTTTGCCATGGCTTGAACTCCTCTTGATGGCGGCCACACGGACCGCGGGTCGATGGCCCGCCCTGCTGCGCAGCGATCCCTGCCGGGCAAAAGCCTAGACGACGGCGCGAGCAAGACAGGCGGCCGAAACTACGACGAAGACATTGAGGGCGACGTGATGCGCAGCTGAATACAGCGGACCACGCTGCTGTACATGGGCCATTCGACAGATCGACAACAACCATCCGTCTGTCATGCAGATGAGCGTTGCCTGACTTCCGCCGTCGCGTCAGCGGAGAGCCAATCGAGTCGGGGCTTGGACTTCAGGAAGGAACCAAGCTCGTCGACCGGCAGCGGTTGCGAAATCAGGTAGCCCTGGATTTCGTCGCAACCGGCACTCTGCAGGAACCGCGCCTGCTCGATGGTCTCGACGCCTTCCGCAACGACCTTGAGGCCCAAGGTGTGGCCGAGGCTGATCACTCCTCGCGCGACGGCGGCCGCGCTATCGACGCTTTCAACTTCGTGGATCAGACTCTGGTCGATCTTCAACCGGTCGACAGGGAAAAGCCGCAGGTAGTTGAGGTTCGAGTATCCGGTGCCAAAGTCGTCGATCGCAAGTTGCACTCCAAGGGCTTTCAACTGAAGCAACAGAGGCAGGACGAGTTCGACCCCATGCATGATCGAGCTTTCGGTGATTTCCAGCTCCAGCAGTTCCGACGGCAACCCGCTGTCGCCGAGCGTCCGCCGCACGACCTCCACGATGTCGTAATCGCGAAGCTGGCGCGTCGACAGGTTGACAGCCACGGATCCGCACGCAACCCCTTGCTTGCGCCACCTCTGCGCCTGTCTGCATGCCTCCGACAAGGCCCACTCGCCGATTTCGAAGATGGTCCCCGATTCTTCCGCGATGGGGATGAACTTCGCTGGGGAGACCCGTCCGCGCGTCGGGTGCTGCCAGCGCAACAAGGCCTCCACACCGACGAAAGACCCCTTGGCCAGTGCGACCTTCGGTTGGTAGTACAGCAGGAATTGCGACTTGCCGACGGCGCTGCGCAGATCCGATTCAAGCTCCGCGCGATCGTTGACGACCGCGTGGTCGCCGGCTGCATAAAAGTACATCCTGTCGCGACCAGTCTCACGCCCTCGGTAACTGGCGATGCTGGCTCGTTGCAGCAGCGCCTCGGCGGTGTCGCCGTCGCCGGGATAGCGGCTGCATCCGATCGTGCAGGTCACGACGATCTCCCTGGTCCCGACGATGATCGGCTTGCGGACTTCGGCAAGTACCAGGTTCAGGAGAGCGGCCGGATCGGCGGCTTCCTCCTGGCTGGTCACCACCATTGCAAAATGGTCAGCGGAGATGCGCGCGACCGTGTCGTTGGGTTGGCAGATGGAACGGAGCCGTTGACCAACGACGACAAGGATCTCGTCGCTGACGTCGTATCCAAGACTGTCCTGCACGTATTTGAAGCTGTCCAGGTTGATATAGCCCACGGCAACCTTCAGGCCATAGCGACGGCTATAGGAAAGCGCCTGGCTGAGCCTGTCGTCTACGGTCATGCGATTGGGAAGACCGGTAAGCGTGTCGTGCGTAATCGAGAACTCGAGTTCGCGGTCGCGCTGTTCAACCCGGTGCTCAAGGTGGACCCTGTCACCGCGCAGCGTGATGTTCTCGTCGGCCAGCCGCCTTCGCACGTCGCGGTTCGCCAGTACCACTCCCATGAACGAAGCGAACCCGGCGATGATGGGCAGGTAAGGTTCGACTTCGGCGGCGTCTCGCGGTCTGATGATGAACATGCCGCACATCGTCGCCTGCGCCTGCAACGAAAAAATCAGGATCCCGTGCCGGCGCTCGACCTCCGGCGTGTCCAACGACAGGAATCCTTTTTGCGACCTGCCCGTAACCTCGCATATCTTCCTGATCTGCTCGTCATCCGGATACAGCGCCCCACGCAGGCATATCCACGCCTCGGCGACTCCGGGCACGTATTGCAAGGCACGCCGACAGTAGCTGGCGACACGCTGGTCATCGGATATCCCCACCACGGCTTGCTGCAACACCAGGAACCGATGCAGCACATCCGATCGTGGCGTCCCGTTCGCCACTCACTGCCTCCGGGATTGCATGTACTCATCCACAGTCAGGAAGTGCTTGTTGCCAATGAGCGCGCCTGCCGAAAGAGTCATCGGATGGACGGCGACGACGTCTGCAAGCAGATCGCCGCTGAATCGTCGCGCGTCGTAGGCACACAGGACCGTCATAGGAGCCGAGACGAGCAGATCGTTGATCCTGGCTTCGTACTCCACGAGATCATCGGAACCTGGAAAGCCTCGCAGTGCCCAGGACATCTCTGCGAACACCCTTCCGCCGGCAAAACCACTTCCGCGCGCCGTGTCATAGACGTCGCGGAGGCGCTCCAGCATCGGACCAGGACAGAACACGCCTTCGGGGCAGTACTTCCGTGTAGCGGTGATCGCGACAACCTTGTCGGGGTCCGCAAGACCCAGCCCACGGATACGCGGGTCCAGATCGACGATTTCATCGACGTCGGCAAAAAACTCGATGTACTGGAATTGGGCAATTCCGCTGGACAGATACGGGCCCAGCACCCCATCCCTGGTTTCAGTGCCGTCGTAAAGAAAACAGATGTGCGTATTGAGCGGGAATCGCCGTGCAGCGAAGCCAAGGGCTACTTCGTCATCGCTGCCGCACATCGCGAACTCCCACTGGACGCGCCAGAGAAGTGCCTCCTCCGTCTCTTACCCCCACATACGTTAACGCTGGGTTGATTCCTGGGGGTTCGCCTTACTGATGAGCAGCGCTGGGCGCCACGCGCAGCGAACCGCGACAAGCAGAGCTTCCAGCTGTTATCTGCTGCAAGGGCTTGCCACTAGCATTTCGGACCACAACCAGCGGGCGTGGGAATCGCTCGCTTCGTGGGCACGCGACCGGGTCGAACTCGTCGCAGACTCAAAGGACAGCTCTGCCGCCCGAATATGTCGACGGAGTGCTGCTTCATGCCTCACAGCCTGCGTCGTGCATGAATCATGCGTGCGCCCGGACGCTCACAAGTCAGGCCGGACGCCATCGCAAAAAAACCCCGCAGGAGCGGGGTTTTTGAGCCTACAGTCGGACCGCGGCAAGCCTGGTCGGACTGGAGTGTCTGGTGCCCGGGAGAGGACTCGAACCTCCACGAAGTTGCCCCCGCTAGCACCTGAAGCTAGTGCGTCTACCAATTCCGCCACCCGGGCATGGGTGCAGGGCGCGTATGTTGCGGGGCGGCGTGGGTGTTGTCAACGCGAAAGTGTCGTCCCGACCGGTGATCCGTAACCGCCCCGGTAGAATCGCCGGATCGATCCGCGAGTGCCGCACCTCATGACCGACACCGTCCGTCCTCCCTTCCACGGATTCGAGCAGATCCCGCTGCGCGAGTACGCCGAACGCGCCTACCTGGACTACTCGATGTACGTGGTGCTCGACCGGGCCCTGCCGTTCCTTGGCGACGGCCTGAAGCCGGTGCAGCGCCGGATCATCTATGCGATGAGCGAGCTGGGATTGAATGCCGGCGCCAAACCAAAAAAATCCGCGCGCACCGTCGGTGACGTCATCGGCAAGTTCCATCCACATGGGGATTCGGCGTGCTATGAAGCGCTGGTTTTGATGGCGCAGCCGTTTTCGTATCGCTATCCATTGATCGAAGGCCAAGGCAATTTCGGATCGTCGGATGATCCCAAATCGTTCGCCGCGATGCGCTACACCGAGTCGCGCCTGACGCCCATTGCCGATGTCCTGCTCGGCGAACTTGCGCACGGCACGGTCGACTGGGATCCGAATTTCGATGGCACGCTCGAGGAGCCCAAGTGGATGCCGGCGCGGCTGCCGCATCTGCTGCTCAACGGCACTACCGGCATCGCCGTCGGAATGGCGACCGACGTGCCGCCCCACAACCTCAATGAGATCGTGAGCGCATGCGTTCGCCTGCTCGACGACCCGGAGGCGACGGTGCGCGACCTGTGCGAGCACGTGCGCGGCCCCGACTATCCGACCGAAGCGGAAATCATTACGCCCTCCGCCGACCTGCTGGCGATGTACGAGTCGGGCCAGGGCAGCGTCCGGGCGCGCGCCACCTTTGCGCGCGAACACGCCAACATCGTGATCACCGCCCTGCCCCATCAGGTCTCACCGTCAAAGATCATCGAGCAGATCGCCGCGCAGATGCGTGCGAAAAAACTGCCGTGGCTGGAAGACCTTCGCGATGAATCCGATCACGCGAATCCGACCCGGATCGTGATGATCCCGCGGTCCAACCGCATCGATGCCGACCAGTTGATGGGACATCTGTTCGCGACCACCGATCTGGAGAAGA
>JAQGOI010000153.1 GCA_028293685.1 Lysobacteraceae bacterium
CATCTTGTCGCATATGGTGGCCACGACATCGGCAAAGGCGAATGCATTCTGCTCTTCCGCCATGCGCGCGTGGAAGACGACCTGCAGCAGCAGATCGCCCAACTCGTCGCGCAGGTCGGGCATGTCATTGCGATCGATCGCATCGGCGACTTCATACGCCTCCTCGATCGTGTACGGCGCCACCGTTGCGAATGTCTGTGCGACATCCCACGGGCAACCGGAGGCGGGATCGCGCAGCCGCGCCATGATCGCCAGCAGGCGCTGGACATCGCCTGCTGCGTGCGAATCATTCACAGCCACGCCTGCCACGGCAGCGCGGGATCGCCAAGCGCCAGGAAGTCGCCGTTGAGCAGCGTGTCGCGCTGGTTGTAGCGCAACGGACGCCCGCTGCGATCGACGACACTGCCGCCCGCCGACTCCAGCACGCACTGTCCAGCGGCGGTGTCCCACTCACTGGTCGGCCCGAACCGGGGATAGACATCCATGCCGCCCTCGGCAATCCGGCAGAATTTCAACGACGAGCCCAGCGGCATCGGTTCGCTCGGACCCATGCGGGCGAGCAACGCATCGGTCTGCGGGTCACGGTGCGAACGACTGACGGCCACGCGCAACGGAGAGGCTGCAGGCTGGCGGCAGTGCAACGCATGGTCGACGTCGCCATCGCGCCGGAATGCGCCGATACCGCGCTGCGCGTGCCACAGCGCACCGCCGACCGGCGCCTGCACGACCGACAGCACGCAGATGCCGTCGTCGATCAGCGCGATGTTGACGGTGAACTCATCGTTGCGCTTGACGAACTCGCGCGTGCCATCGAGCGGATCGACCAGCCACAGCTGCTTCCACTGCCGTCGCACCAGCGCGGGGACGTCTTCGGCCGATTCCTCCGACAACACGGGAATATCAGGCGTCAGGCGTTCGAGACCTTCGATGATGCAGTGATGCGCGGCCATGTCCGCGGCCGTCAACGGCGACTTGTCGTCCTTGTGCGCGACGGCAAAGTCGCTGTTGTAGACGTCCAGGATCTTCGCGGCCGCGTCGCGCGCGAGCACGATGATGGCCTCGCGCAACGCCTGCATGTCACGTATTGCCATGCGCCAGCCACTCCCTTGCGATGAACAGCGCGGCCAGTGAGCGGCCCTCGGAACAATCGTCGCGCAGCATCAGTTCGTGCAGCGCATCAAGCTTCCACGGAACAACTTCGATCTCCTCAGGCTCATCGCCCGGAAGCCGCTGGACGTACAGATCACGCGCCAGCACGAGATGCGTCTGATGACTCATGTAACCCGGTGACAGGCTCAGCGTGCGCAACACCTGCAGCGAGCGCGCACCGTGCCCGGCTTCTTCCTTGAGCTCGCGGTCGGCGGCCTGCAGCGGTGTTTCACCGGCATCGATACGCCCCTTCACCAACCCCAGTTCGTAACGGTGCACACCGGCGGCGTATTCGCGCACCAGCAGCACGGTGTTGTCGTCCAGCAGCGGCACGACAACGACACTGCCATGGCCGCGGCTGAGCAGCCGCTCGTAGCGCCGCCGCTCGCCGTTGCCGAACTCCAGTTCAAGGTGCTCCATGCGGTACGGGCCAGCGTCATGCTCGGTCACGCCGTGGATGGTAGGCAGGCGCTGCATCAGGGCCGGTCCCATATCGCGCCCGACGGCATCGCAATGAATGCGGCGATAATGGAGCAATGCGGGACGGATTCCATACACCACGATGATAACGGACGCCGATCATTGGCGGTCGCGCGACCTCGCGGTGCTCTGGCACCCGTGCACGCAGATGCGCGAGCATCCGGACATGCTGCCGCTCGTGCCCATCGCCCGCGGTGAAGGCGCGTGGCTCATCGCCCAAGATGGCCGGCGGTATCTCGACGCTGTCAGCAGCTGGTGGACGAACCTGTTCGGTCATTCGGAACCGCGTATCGCCGCGGCCATTGCCGCCCAGGCCGGACAGCTGGAGCAGGTCATGCTCGCCGGCTTTTCGCACGAACCTGCGGTGAATCTGGCGGAGCGTCTGCTGGCGATCGCACCGCGCGAAACCGCGAGGCCCCCACTGGCGAAGGTGTTCTACGCCGACAACGGCTCGGCCGGTGTCGAGGTCGCGTTGAAGATGGCGTTCCACTGGTTTCACAACCGTGGGCAACCGCAGCGGCGCAAGTTCGTCGCGCTGGAGAACGGCTACCACGGCGAAACCCTGGGAGCGCTGGCGGTCGGCGACGTGCCGCTGTACCGGCGGGTGTACGCGCCGTTGCTGGCCGAGGCGCTGTTTGCCCCATCACCGGACGCCTATCTCGCGGCGCCAGGGGAGTCTGCCGCTGCCCGCGCCGAACGCGCGGCCGTTGCCCTGGGTGAACTCTTCGCAAGCCACGATGGCGAAATCTGCGCGCTGATCCTGGAACCGCGCGTGCAGTGCGCCGGCGGCATGCGCATGCACGATCCGGTGTACCTCAAGCGCGCACGGGACTTGTGCGATGCGCATGGGGTGTTGCTGATCGCCGACGAGATCGCCACTGGATTTGGCCGCACCGGTACGCTGTTTGCCTGCGAGCAGGCCGCCATCCAGCCCGACCTCCTGTGCCTGTCGAAAGGCCTCACTGGCGGCTTCCTGCCACTGGCGGCCGTGCTGGCGACGCAGGACATCTACGACGGATTCCTGGACGCATCACGCGAGCGCGCGTTCCTGCACTCGCACAGCTACACGGGCAATCCGCTGGCTTGCGCGGCGGCTCTGGCCTCTCTCGATATTTTCGAGAGCGATGCGGTGCTGGCACGCAATCGCGACACGGCCGCGCACATGGCTGCATTGGCGGCACCGCTTTGCGACCTTGCGAATGTGGCCGATGTCCGCCAGGCAGGCATGATCGTCGCGTTCGAGCTCACGCACGGCGGCGACAGGCACACGCCGTTCGATCCGGCACGGCGCGTCGGCCTGCACGCCTATCGCGCGGCGCTCGCGCGCGGTGTTGTGCTGCGTCCACTGGGCGACATCGTGTACTGGATGCCGCCTTACTGCGTAACGCCCGACCAACTGGCATCGCTGGCCGACACCACGCGCTCGGCGATCGAAGAGGCAACGGCATGAGCGCAGGATGGGGTTGCAACGCAGTCTGGCGGTGGGGCCCATGCGCCTGACCCGCGTCCATGTGCCGACGGAACTGGCCGTCGCCGCGACCCTCGCGTTACCCGAAACCGCAGCGACGCACCTGCTGCGGGTGCTGC
>JAQGOI010000157.1 GCA_028293685.1 Lysobacteraceae bacterium
CTGGACTTGGTGCTGCCCCACCCTGCCTGAGCCGCGTCAAGACTCTGTGATTGCGCATACAATATTTGTATTGACAAATATTGTTTTGGCGGGAATCATGCGCACCTCATGAAACTCCCGACCTCCCCCGGCTGCACCGGATCGACACTGGGCCTGCTGTTCCGTCAGTTACGCGACGGCATGTGGGCACGCATGGCCAATGAGCTGGCGATGGCCGGCCATGAGTTGACCTTCAGCCAGTACATCGTTCTCAAGGAACTGGCCACCGGCAAGGCCGGGGTCACGGAACTGGCGCGTTCGGCGCAGCTGGATCCGGGTGCCATGACCCGGCTGCTCGACAAACTCGAGACGCGCGGACTGGTGGCACGCGTGGCCGATCCGGCGGATCGCCGTGCGCTCAACATCAACCTGACCGATGTTGGCCGGGTGCTGTGGGAGGAAGTCAATCATCTGGGCCTTCGCGTCCGTGAACGCGCGATGCGCGGCCTGAGCGAAGCCGATGAGGAACAGCTCACCCGCCTGCTGATGCAGGTGCGCGACAACCTCTACGCGGACGACTGACCATGACTTGTCGCAGGTTCGACCAGCGCGCCCGGATTGCCGCGCTCACACTTCCACTGGCGCTTGCCCTGGCTGGCTGCGCAAGTACGCATGGCCTGACACCCGAGGGTCGGACGCTGGACGCCGACACGTTGTCGGCAAGCCACACGTTGGGTGCGTTTTCGGATGCGGCGTTTCCGCGCTCCGACTGGTGGACTGCGTTCGGCGATCCACAACTCGACAGCCTGGTTGCACAGGCCCTGCAGGGCACGCCGACGCTGGACGCCGCCGACGCCCGCTTGCGCCAGGCCATCGCGCAAGCCGGCTTGGCCGAGTCGGCACGCAAAGCCAATGTCGGCATCGGCGCGCAGTACGCGGGCATCCGCATCCCCGAAACCGTCGCACCCGCACCGCTGGGTGGCGCGTACAAGGGCATCGTCCTTCTCAACCTGACCTTCAAGTACGACCCGGATTTCTGGGGCGTGCGACGGGCGAAGTGGCAGGCCGCCCTGGGCCAGGCACGCGCCGCGCAGATCGATGCGCAAGCCGCACGACTGGCGCTGGCGGGCAATGTCGCATCGACCTATGTCGTGCTCGCACAGGCCTATGCCGCGCAGGATGCGTCGATCGCCGACAGGGATCGCGCCTCGCATCTGCTTGCGCTCTCGAGGCAGCGATACAAGGCCGGCATCGACAGCCAGTTGCCGGTCCGCCAGGCCGAGGGTGGAATCGCCACGGCATCGCAACAGATATTGGCCGCGCAACAACAGGCCGACGCCGCGCGCAATGCGCTGGCGGCATTGCTGGGCAAGGGTCCCGACGCCGGCTTGGCGATCACGCGACCGAGGATTTTGGATACGCCATCGCCCGGCGTCCCGGCAGTACTGCCAAGCGAACTGCTGGGACATCGGCCTGACGTCGTCGCGGCGCGCTGGCGCGTCGAAGCTGCCCAGCGCGGTATCCAGGCCAGCAAGGGCGCGTTCTATCCGACGGTCAACCTGTCCGGAATGATCGGGCTTGCATCGGGCGGTCTGTCGAATCTATTCAGCAGCCAGGCCCTGCTTGTACAAGGCGGCCCGGCGATCAGTCTTCCGATCTTCGACGGCGGTGGCCTGCGCAACCAGTTGGCAAAGAGCAATGCCGACTATGACCTTGCCGTCGCCGACTACAACGGGACATTGGTCCGCGGTCTGCAGGACGTCGCCGACGCACTGCAGTCCGCACGCTCGACCGACGCCCAGCTCGCCGAGGCGCAGCAGGCGCAGGCCTCGATACAGGCGGCGCTGCAGCTTGCGCAGACGCGCTATCACGCCGGGTTGGGTACGCAACTCGATGTGCTCGTCGCGCAACAACCGCTGCTGCTGATCGAACAGCAACTGGCCGCGCTGAAGGCGCAACGCCTGACAGCCGCCATCGACCTGGATCGCGCACTTGGCGGCGGGCTCCAACTCGCTGCCGCTCCATCGAACCCTGATATCGCCAAGGCCTCTTCGCCATGACCACCGAACTGAATCCCGCCGCGGCTGATCCCGTGCAACCCAAGACGAGCAAGCGCAAGCGCGCGTTGCTCATCCTGGCTGCCGTCGTTGTCGTCGCCGGTCTTGCCTGGGGCCTGTGGTACTTCTTCGTGGCGCGCTGGCACGAAGGCACCGACGACGCGTACGTGCAGGGCAACGTGGTGAGCATCACCGCGCAGATCCCTGGCACGGTGATCAGCATCGGCGCCGACGATGGCATGAAGGTCAACGCCGGACAGGTGCTCGTGCAACTGGATCCCAACGATGCACGGGTCGCCTACGAGCAGGCCGTCGCCAATCTCGCCAACACCGTGCGCCAGGTTCGCGGGCTCTACAGCACGGTCGAATCCGGTCGCGCGGACATCGCCGCCAGCCAGGTCAACGTGCAGAAGGCGCGCGCCGATGTCCAGCGCCGCAGCGGCCTCGTCGCCACCGGCGCGGTGTCGGCCGAAGAACTCGCGCATGCGAGGGAAGCGCTGGCTGCAGCCGAAGCATCGCTATCCTCTTCGCGCGGGCAGCTGTCGCGCAACAGTGCGCTGGTGGATGCCACCAACCTTGCCAACCAGCCGCAGGTCCAGGCAGCCGCCGCGCAATTGCGCGCGGCGTACCTCAACCTTCAGCGCGCCGCGATCGTGGCGCCGGTCTCGGGTTATGTCGCCAAGCGCAGCGTGCAGCTCGGCCAACGCCTTCAGGCCGGAACACCGCTGATGACGGTGATCCCGTTGGAGCAGGCTTGGGTCGATGCCAATTTCAAGGAGACGCAGCTGGGGAAGATGCGCCTGGGCCAGCCGGTCGAGCTGACGTCGGACCTGTATGGCAGCGATGTCACGTTCAACGGCAAGCTCGGCAGTCTGGGCCTGGGCACTGGCAGCGCGTTTTCGCTGCTGCCGGCTCAGAACGCCAGTGGCAACTGGATCAAGATCGTGCAGCGGGTCCCCGTGCGCATCCAGCTGGATCCCGCGCAACTTGCGGCGCACCCGCTGCGACTGGGCATGAGCATGTCGGTCGACGTATCCATCCGTGACCAGAACGGACCGGTGCTGCCGTTGGCCGTGCCCGCTGCTCCGGTGCTCGCGACCAATGCCTATGCCAAGCAGTTGCAGGATGCCGACGCGCTGATCGGTCGCGTGATCCGGGACAACCTGCCAACGCGCGGCTGACCATGTCGGCCAATGCCGCCACCGTCGGAGCCGCGCCGGCGCCGCAAGCTGGATTCCAGCCGCCAAACATGGCCCTGGCGACGATCGGCCTTGCGCTCGCGTCGTTCATGCAGGTGCTCGATCTCACGATCGCGAACGTGTCGCTGCCGACCATCTCGGGCAATCTCGGGGCAAGCGCCAACCAGGCGACTTGGGTCATCACCTCGTTCGCCGTCAGCAATGCGATCGCATTGCCGCTGACGGGTTATTTCACCCGGCGTTTCGGCGAGCGCAAGCTGTTTATTTACGCCACGGTGGCGTTCGCTGTCGCATCGTTGTTGTGTGGTCTCGCCAACAGCATGGGACTGCTGGTGGTCGCGCGCGCGATCCAGGGATTTGTCGCCGGCCCGATGTATCCGGTGACACAGGCGCTGCTCATCTCGATCTACCCACCGCAGAAACGCGGACAGGCCATCGCGCTGCTCGCGATGGTGACCGTGGTCGCGCCGATTGCCGGGCCAATTCTCGGCGGATGGATCACCGACAACTACAGTTGGGAATGGATCTTCTTCATCAACATTCCCATCGGCATCTTTGCCAGCATGGTGGTGGGAGCCCAACTGCGTGGGAGGCCGGAAAAACTGGAAACGCCGAAGATGGATTACGTCGGACTGATCACCCTGATCATCGGCGTCGGCGCATTGCAGGTGCTGCTGGATCTCGGCAACGACGAGGACTGGTTCAATTCCACGCGGATTGTCATGTTGGCGGTCGTTTCCGCCATCTCGCTGGCGGTGTTCCTGATCTGGGAACTCACCGACCGCGATCCCATCGTCAACCTTCGCCTGTTCCGCCATCGGAATTTCGCCAGCGGCACACTCGCGCTGGTGCTGGCCTATTCGGCGTTCTTTTCCGTCGCACTGCTGATTCCGCTCTGGCTGCAGCGCAATCTCGGCTATACGCCGATCTGGGCGGGCTTCGCCACCGCGCCGATTGGCGTGCTGCCGGTGCTGCTGACGCCGTTCGTCGGCATGTATGCGGCGCGCTTCGATCTGCGCATCGTTGCCAGCTTCGCCTTCATGGTGCTGGCGATGACCAGCTTCATGCGCTCGGGATTCAACCTTGACGTCGACTTCCGCCACATCGCGATGGTGCAGTTGCTGATGGGCTTCGGCGTCGCCTTGTTCTTCATGCCGATCCTGACGATCCTGCTGTCCGACCTGGAGCCGCACGAAATCGCCGCGGGCTCTGGCCTTGCGACGTTCGTGCGTACCCTTGGCGGCAGTTTTGCAGCCTCGCTGACGACGTGGGCGTGGGCACAGCGCACGACCATCCACCACGCGCAGTTGACCGAACACATCAGCGCCTATGATCCCGCCATCCAGGAAACCGTCGGGGCGCTGGGCCGCGGCGACGCGCAACGCGGTGCGGTCGTGCTCAACCAGATGATCTCGCAACAGGCGGCTCAGATCGGCTTCAACGAGATCTTCCACCTGCTGGGGATCCTGTTTCTCGTTGTCATCGCCTTTGTCTGGATCGCCAAGCCGCCGTTCTCGGCGAAGGCGGCGGGTGGTGCGGCTGCAGGAGGGCATTGATCGTTGCCCGACTTTGTAGGAGCGGCTTCGGCCGCGACGCTTTCCCGTCTGCGTCGGTCGCGGCTAAAGCCGCTCCTACAGGAACATCGAGCCGCGTGGATCAGTCGGCGGCGGCGATTGCATCGGCGAGACGCTCGACGGCAACGATGTCCATCCCCTTGTAACTGGCCAATTTCGGGGCGTTGGCCTTTGGCACGATCGCGCGTTTGAAGCCGTGAGTTGCGGCCTCGCGCAGCCGTTCCTCGCCATTGGGAACCGGGCGGATCTCGCCCGACAGACCGACTTCGCCAAACGCGATCGTCTTGTCCGCCAACGGCTTGTCGCGCAGCGACGACAACACCGCCAGCAGCACGGGCAGGTCCGCGGCCGTTTCCTGCAGGCGGATTCCGCCCACGACATTGACGAAGACATCCTGGTCGCCGACGCCCACGCCACCATGTCGATGCAGCACGGCCAGCAACATCGCCAGCCGGTTCTGTTCGAGGCCGACGGCGACACGCCGCGGATTGGACAGCGGCGAAGAATCGACCAAGGCTTGGACTTCAACCAGCAAAGGACGCGTGCCTTCCCTCGTGACCATGACGCAGCTGCCAGGCTGCGGCGTGCTCCCGCCCGACAGGAATATGGCGGACGGGTTGGGGACTTCCTTCAGGCCCTTCTCGCCCATGGCGAACACGCCCAGCTCATTGACGGCACCAAAGCGGTTCTTGAAAGCGCGCAGGATGCGGAACCTGCTGCCACTCTCGCCTTCGAAATAGAGCACGGCATCGACCATGTGTTCGAGTACGCGTGGACCGGCAATGCCACCCTCTTTCGTGACATGACCGATGAGGAAAACGGCGGTCCCGGTTTCCTTGGCATAGCGCACCAGTCGTGCGGCGGATTCGCGCACCTGGCTGACCGACCCCGGTGCGGCGCTGAACTGGTCGGTCCAGAGCGTCTGCACCGAATCGGCGACGATCACCTTGGGCCGCATGGCAGCGGCATGCTCGAGGATCCGCTCCACGCCGGTTTCGGCCAGCGCATGCACGCCGTCGATCGGCAGCCCAAGGCGTACCGCGCGACCGGCGACCTGAGCAAGGGATTCTTCGCCGGTGACGTACAGGCCGGGGAGCGTTTCGGCCATCAGCGCGATGGCCTGAAGCAGCAGCGTCGAT
>JAQGOI010000162.1 GCA_028293685.1 Lysobacteraceae bacterium
CGGCAGCAGGCTCCCGCGCCCTGAGCAGCCTGACGCCTACCCCACGAGGATGACCGCGCATGGCGTACACCGTCGACGTCCTGGTCGAGCACAAAACCCTCGCGCTCCGGCTCTTCGGGGCAGTCTCCATTGAGGATCGAGCAGCCGGCCTCGTCGACGGCCTGAGCAAGCTCCAAGCCACCGGCTTCAAACGAATCCTGGTGGATCTGCGCCATGGCGTCATGCAACCCGCCGCGCTCGAGTCATGCAACCGGCACGCCGCCAATCTCGCTGCGACTGCTTCGCATTTACCCGACGACGTGCGAATCGCCTACATCTACGATGTACTAGGCAGCAAGTCGACGCCGGTCGAAATGCTCGCGGCCGCGCGTGGCTATTATTTTGAATCCTTCACGAACATTGACAGTGCGATGGGTTGGCTCCATGGCCACGTTCCCGAGCTCGACGGATGATTTCCCCCGCCAGTCCGTAGCCTTCAAACCTTACCGTACGCGCGCGCTGCTCCGCATGGCGCGTGAGCAGAAGCTTCAAGACACGATGCGGAGAGGTATGGGTGCACCAATCACAAAAGCTTTAACAATTTCAAAACAATCGAAACAACTGCGTACAGAGTCACTTATTCACATCAGTGTGTGCGGCATCCTTCATCCCGCACGACAAATGGCAAACCCGTTGAAAGGCGGGGACGCAAAGCCACCGGCCTAACGACGAAACGTCAATGGTAGCGGGGCCGCCGAACGCAACCAACGCGAATCCCGGACACACCGTCCGCGTATTCTCTCGGACCTATGTCCCGGGATAGCCCAAGTTGCCGTGCCTCGCGTGTCCCGCGAGTCCGTCACGCAACCTCCTCATAGAAGGGCTATCCCGATGAAGATCAAACTGATTGTTGTTGCCTGCGCCGTGGCTTTCGCCTCCACGGGCGCTGTCGCCGCCACCTCCACCAGCACCTTTGCCGTGCAGACCAACGTCACGGCCGCCTGTGACGTGTCGGCCAGCCCGATGACGTTTACCGACGTCAACCCGCTGACAAACGCCGGGGCCGCCACCGACGGTTCGACCACCGTTGCCGTCACTTGCTCCAATACCACCCCCTACAACATCGGTTTGAACGCGGGTGCCTACGCAGGCGCTACGGTGACCTCGCGCAAGATGAATATCGGTACGAGCACCGATACGTTGAATTACGAGTTGTCCAGCGACAGCGGCTTCGCCACCAACTGGGGTGAGACGGTTGGCACCGACACCGTGGCGGATACCGGAACGGGCGCATCGCAGGATCACACCGTGTACGGCCGGATCCCATCGGGCCAGCAGACGGCGAAAGTCGGCGCCTATGCCGATACCATCACCGTCACCGTTACCTACTGATGCGTCATCAGCGGTCTCCGCTCAAGGCGGCACCAGCCAGGCGACGTACGCTTGCTGGTGTGCTGTTGGCGTTGGCCATCTGCTCCCCAGCGGTTTTCGCGGGGGGGTTTCAGGTGTCACCGACGATTGCCGAAGTGCCTGCCGGCACCAAGGTCGCAAGTTTCGAGCTGCGTAATACCGGCAGCGACGCCACGACGGTGCAGGTCGACGTTCTGGCGTGGGATCAAAGCGATCAGGCCGGCGATAGCCTTGTGCCAGCGAACGACATCATCGTGGTTCCGCGCGTCGCCACGCTCGAACCCGATGGCGGACAGCTGGTACGCATCGCCCTTAGACATCCCGCGACGGGCGAGCAGTCGTATCGCGTCCGGCTTCGCGAAGTACCGCCTCCGCCGCCACCCGGGTTCATGGGCGTCCGGACGTTGATCGAACAGGTCGTGCCGCTGTTCTTCGTTGCAGCGGGAGAACCGAAGGTCGCTTGGCACGCCACATTGTCGGATAAGGGCGAACTGCTGCTCGGCGCTGCCAACAGTGGCCCGCATTATCTGCGGATTGTCGACATCCAACTCGTCGACCAGCGCGGCGCCATCCTGGCTGATCATCACGGCCCCGGCTATGTGCTGGCCGGTCATGCCATGCGCTGGCCGCTCGTCACGCATGCGCGATTGGCGCGTGGTGACCTGCTCAGCCTTCAGTTCAAGCGCGATGGCTCGCTGCAAAGCGTCCCGCTCGCCGTCGAGTAATGCCGCCCTCGGGGCGAAGTGCGGTCGGCGGTTACTGTGGGTCGCGATGCTCATGGGAGCCCAGTCCGTTGCGCACGCGCACCCGCGGGAAGACTGGTATCTCGCTGCTCACAACCACCAGGAAACCGGCCTGAGCGTACTGCTGGTCACGCTGGATGACGGAACGCCCTGGATTCGTGTCAGCGACCTCAAGCTGCTGGGACTACACGTGCCTGCAACGCCTGCGGTTCGACATCAAGGCGAGGACATCGTCCCTGTCGCGAGCTTGGATGTCGAGGTCGACGTGGACCCGATCGGAAACCGCATATATTTGCTGGATCGAACCGTTCCCGTGGCCGGCGCCCACCCGGACAACGGCAACGCAGAAGCGGACGCTGCGGACGAAGTCGTCGTTGACCTTGTCGTCAACCGGCAGCCCGTGAGCGAACCGCAGCTGCTGCGCCGCCACGGCGAACACTTCTGGCTGTCCGCTGACGCGCTGTCCGCCGCAAGGCTGCGTCTGCCGGTTCACGCCGGAGCCAATGCGGATTGGGTCCCGCTGGCCGAAATCGCCGGCGACCATTATGTGTGGGACGAGCGTCATCTGCGTCTGGAGATGACAGCGCCTGCGGCGCGATTCCAGTCCACGCAGATTCCGGCCGGCAAGCCGTCCGATGCCGAACCGACGGCAGTCATGCAGGCGCCCCTGGCCGGCATTATCGGCTACAACACCGTTGCCGGACGCCGTGCCGACGGGAGTCAATGGTCGTCCTTCCTGCTGGACGCGGGCGTCTCGAAAGGGAACACGGCTTGCAGGAGTCGACACGTGTGGCGATCAGCCCAGTCGTCTGCGCGCCTGGATACCAACTGTGTCGTGGATTGGCCCGAGCAACGCCTGTCGGTCACGTTTGGCGATGCGATCAGCCGGGATTCGGCATTGTCTGGAGCAGTGCGCTACGGCGGGATCCGGATCGGCACCGACTTCGGGCTTCAACCCTATCTACGTACTCAGCCGCTGTTGGACGTTGAGGGAAGTGCGCGGCTGCCGTCGGTACTGGAAGTATGGCTGCGCCAGCAACTTGCCCTGCGTACCGAGATCCCGCCGGGCGCGTTCCTCGTGCAGGGCCTTCCGGTGTTGTCGGGCAGCGGCGATATCAATGCCGTCGTCACCGACGTCCTGGGCCGCCAAGTGGTCCTCAGTGCACCGTTCTATTCCGACCCAGCTCTGCTGCGCCCCGGCCTGACGGATTGGTCGCTGGAAATCGGCCGGCAGCGCGTCGGTTTTGCAGGACCACTGGACGCCTACACCGATCCGTTTGCGCTGTTCTCCTTACGGCGCGGAATCTCGTCTTATCTGACGGTGGCCACGAGAATCGAAAAGCAGCAGGACCATGCGCTGCTGGAACTGGACAGCTATTTCAAGCTGGGCACCTTCGGCGTACTCGAGCTGGCCGCGGCGCAGTCGAAGGGTCAAGTCGCTGGCGGCCGTGCCTACGCCGCCGGCTACAGCTACCAGGGCCAGCGGTGGAACCTGGGATTGCGTTACACGCGGCATGAGCAGACCTACGCGGACCTGGCCTATCCGGTGCTAGGCACGGCGCCGCTTAAGGATGCGCAGTTAGGCCTTGGTGTGCGCCTCGGGCGAATGTCGCTTTCGGCCGGTGGCGTGATGCGCGAGACACAACTATCCGGGCGGCAGAGCTTTGCGCGGACAGCGCTCAATTTTCCGTTGGCGGGCGGCTATTTCAGCCTCTCGGGTTTCCGCCCAATGCAGCCGTCTGGGGATGCGTTGTACACGGCGATGTACACCCTGCCGCTGTCAGCGGGCAGAACTGCGTCGGCCTGGGTCAACCGCGAAGGCGGCATGAACAACCCGGGTGCGTCGCTGCAACGCAGCGCGCCGGCCGGCCTGGGTTACGGCTACCGCGTCGCGTATGAAGACGCACCATCAGGAGCGCGCAGCAGTCTGGATGCCACCTTGCAGGAGAGTGCCAGCCAGCTGGATCTTGGGATTGCGCATTCTGCGGCGGGGACGGATGCGCATGTCGGCGCGCGTGGTGCCGTCATCGCAACCCGGGATGGCTTGTTTGCGTCGACCGATGACGGAGGCAGCTTCGCGATCGTGTCGTTTCCGCAGGCCGACGCTCACATCCGACGGGACCACCAATACGTGGCCTCGACAAACAAGGCCGGCAAGGCGGTGGTTCCGCGGTTGCGCGCATTTGAACGCAACCGACTTGATGTCGACGTTGAAGGTCTGGACGTGACCACCCATATCAGCGACCTGTCGATGGAACTCGTCCCCGGGCGACGCCAAGTGGTGCGCGCTGACTTTGGCGCCAGTCGCACGCAACCGTTGTCGATGCGGTTGTCGGGTGTGGACGGTGTGACTGTTCCGGCCGGTGCGGTGGCAACCGTCTATCCCCAAGGGACCTCCACGCCAGTTGGCCATGATGGGCTGCTCTACCTCGAACTCGCAGCGCCGCCCGATAGGATTGAAGTGCAGTGGCCTTCAGGGCACTGCGTGGTCCCGGGCAACGCATTGCAGGACTTCACCGATGCAGGAAAAGTTTATGTCACCACGTGCGAGACCATCCATGCGAAGTGAACCTTACCGTCGGATAGCCGCAATGGCCGCGGCGATTGTCTTCGCGACAGTTTCGGCGCCGACTAGGGCATGCACGGTAGAAGCAGTACCGCTGTCGTTCGGCAGCATCAATCCATTGGATCGGCAGGCCGTGGATGATGCAACGACAGTGACAGTGACGTGCCCAGACGATACGCCCTACACGATTTCACTGAGCGCCGGCGAAGGCAACTACGGCTTGCGGCATATGAGCAATGGCGCAGAGCAGCTCAACTACCAGGTCTTCACCGATGCGGCGCAAACGATGGTTTGGGGGGATGGCAGCGCGGGCACGGCAGTTGTGACCGGCCGTGCAGGATCGGCGGGCAGTGCGCATCCCCTGTACGGGCGGGTTCCGGTCCAGCAATCCGCTGTCCCTGGGGCTTACTCCGACATTCTATTGCTGACAATCACCTATTGAGAGTCTGACGGAATCGGCGCGGTCCTTGGCCGGCCGTGCTGGTTCCAGATCCACCGCTGCAATCGGCGCCGCTGCATTCTGGCGGCCTTGCGACGAACGCCTGATTGCCTATTTTAGCCATCGCAACGCCTCGTCAGACGTACGGAATCGTTGGTAAAAATAGCCCCTCAGCGCTGCAAGCGACTCGATGCCGGCAGTCTGTGTAACGTCGCCGACATATGCGATCTTCATACGATGATTCGGCAGCGCCGCAGCTAGCTTTGCTGCATACGCTTCACTCTCTTCCATTGACCTCGCGACGCCCTCTGCGCTGCCAAAATCGAGCAATAATTTCTTATATTTGTTTTGCTCGTGGAGCGCGACGATTTCTTGCAGCGCCTGGAAGCGACCCGTGATCGTCACGGTGCCTGAGAAAACTGCTCGGATTACTTTGTCGTCTGGCAAAGTGTCAACTAGGAATGCCATCAAATCTCCCAATCTGGCGTCGCTGGATATCTGCTTTACTCAACGGCCCGTCAACCGGTCCGATTTGCAGCGTAGCTAGAGAGCCGCTGCAGGTGTGTCTGGCCCGTCACATTCCATGTCTGTCGGTTTTTTGCCGATCGCCGCTGACGCCGCCATTCGATCTACCGCCCCCCGGCCACCCTGCCGACGCCAGATCCACTGTTCAACAAACCGGCGCCCCTGCGCCAAACTTGCGGTCCCATCTCCTAGGCGGCCGCTAGGCGCTGCATCCATCTCATGGGGGCGAAGGCATCCAAGATGTCGCTCCCTTTGCGGCGCCAGAGGTAGGACAACACCTAGTAGTACAGCAGTTGGGCTTAGTGCTTAACCTGCGAAAAATTGGAAAGTACTTGGTCTGCAAACATCTCTGCATCCATTGGCCTGCCGAGTAGATAACCTTGCAGCGCGTCGCAATGCAGTAGGTGGAGCAGTCCCGCTTGCTCTTCGGTTTCCACGCCTTCCGCGATCACCCGCATGCCCAACGCATGGGCAAGAGTGATTATCGTGCTCGTGAGTGCCACAGTTTGTGGGCTGTCGGCCAAGGCAATCACAAAGCTTCGATCAATTTTGATCGCGTCAATGGGAAGTTTCACGAGGTAGTTGAGCGATGAATAGCCAGTACCAAAGTCGTCGATGTCAATTCGGCAACCAAGTTGTCGTAGTGCATTCAATGTCGAGATGTTTCGGTGAATGTCGTCCATCAGGACGCTTTCCGTTACCTCAATGTCCAACGGCTGGTTTTGCGCAAAGGGCTCCAGCAGTAGTTTTGCCTCCTTGAGGAAATCCTTGTGCCTTAGCTCGCGAGCCGACACGTTGACGGCTACTCGGAAGTCCGGCAGGTACGTGCGGCGCCAGTGCAACGCAGTCCCGAGGGCCTGAGCCATCACCCAGCCGCCGACCGGAACGATCAAACCGGTCTCCTCCAAAGCCGGAATGAAATCTGCCGGGGAGATCAGGCCCTCCTGGGGGTGACGCCAGCGCAACAACGCCTCGGCCCCTGAGAGCCGCCTGGTAGTGGCGTCGAACTTGGGCTGGTAATACAGCTCGAATTCCTCG
>JAQGOI010000171.1 GCA_028293685.1 Lysobacteraceae bacterium
GTGGCGGGCGATGTCGCAGCGAAAGGCGCCGTGTTCACCGGCCATCCATCGCAATCCCCATCTTGGGAAAATCAGTTGACGCGAACGGCCGACCATGCGGTCGCAACCATCTTTGCTTCCGCGGACGTGGCGCCATAGAGATCCCTGGCGGCGCTGATCGTTGCTGCTCGTGCGCCGGCGTACCCGGTGCTGGACGTGAAGTACACAGTCAATGCCCGGTACCAGATCTTCTGCGCCTTGTCGCGTCCAACCCCGGCGAACGTCGACCCGTTGCAGGTGATCGGTTTGTGGTTCACCCCACTGAAGGTCTTGGCACTGGTGCCTTCAGCCAGCAGGTAGAAGAACAGATTGGCGACGCCCGAGGAGTAGTGGACGTCCAGCTTGCCGATGTTGCTGTCATAGCAGTTTGGCGAAGCGTGATCGGCCGACGGATTGAACATGTAACGCAGCGCCCGCTGACTGGCACTGCCGGCGATGTTGCCGACGAAGACCTGCTCGCCGATCAGATAGTCCGGCGTGTCCTTCGGGTTGTTGGCATAGAACTCGACCATCGTTCCCATGATGTCGGAATTGGCCTCGTTCAATCCGCCCGATTCACCGGAGTAGATGAGGTTTGCGGTGCGTGCGCTGACGCCGTGGCTCATTTCGTGGCCGGTAATATCGAGCGATAGGATCGGCATGAGATGCGTGCCGTCACCATCGCCATAGGTCATGCAGAAGCAGCTGTCGGACCAATAGGCATTGTTGTAGCCGAAGCCGTAATGCACCCGGTTGTAAGCGCCCTTTCCGTCATTGTTGATGCCGGTGCGATGGTGGATGTTCTTGTAGTAGTCCCAGGTCATCGCGGCGCCGTACTGCGCATCGGCCGCGCCCGTTGCCGGATCGGAAACGGTACCGTTGCCCCAGACGTTGTCGGCGTCCTTGTAGACCCGGCCTGACGTGCGGCTGTTGGAACCATCGATGGTTCGGGAATTGCCGCGGGAGGGATCGCGCATTTCGAAACCGCCGAAGACGGAGTCGGTAACCAGCGCGACATCACCGGAGTAGAGCGAATGCGCCGTTCCATTGGCGGCTGCGGTTTCGCGATTGCTCCAGCGATCCAGCATCCGGCCGTGGTGGGCGTCGATGAGGTAGGTCATGTCCGCCCGCTCGTTGTGCAGGCGTACCTGCCAGGCGAGCGAGGGCGCACTTGTGCGGGCGTCGATCACCAATGCGCTTTCCGGCGTGCCCGAAAAATCGGGGCCGAACTCGGCGCCGGCAGCAACGATCGCCGCGCGCGAGTTGAAGGTTGGTCGAACGGAAAGGACCAGCGGCTCGGATTGGGTCAGGGAAACACCCTGGTACCGGCCGTGGCGCGAGTGCATCACCAGATCGCCGCCGATCACTTTCAGTCCGGCATAGATGCGATCGAAGCGAACGTGCTGCGATCCGTCCTTGTCGACGATCACGTCGCGCGCCACGAATCGATCCGGGGCCGAAGCCCTGGCCGCCTGTGCGTGGCTCCGGAGCAGCCCAAGCGCTCGCCCCGTGGGTGCAGGATCGGCTGCGAGCGCGTTGCCCACCGCCATGGCGAGGAGAGCGGCTGCATAACGCGTGGCATTCGGGTGCATTGGGGGTCTCTGGTTGTTGAATTCGGTGCGGAACGCAAGGCCGCTGCGACACCGGCGCCCGTCGTGTGCGGTCGCACAACCTGAACAGTCCGCTGCAACCGTGCCTGCTACAAGGGGGTAATGCGCCACGGTCATGGAAAAACAATGAACTGGAGAAGGATTGGTCATCCAGGCGGCGGACTGTTCACCCGCTGGTGATGGCAAGGACGCCTGGTTGCAGCATGGCAGCGGCCACTGACGGGCTCATTGTCCAGTTCGTCCAACGTGGCTGCCCGGCGACGTTACCCGGGCGGTGTTTGCGATCCGAGGGGATGGATCAGATCGCCGGCTCGACGGCGACCGGGCGATCGCCGCGCAGCCCGTTGACGCGCCCCAGTGCGGCGGCCGCCGCTCGCTGGTCTCCTAGCGCTCGATAAAGCGCCAGCATCGCCCAGGCGACGCGATAGTCCGTTTCCGCCGACTTCTCCAGCCGGCCCAGCACGGCCGAAGCGCCGTCGTACTGCCTGGCATCGAGCAGGTTCAGCGCCTCCACGACACCGGTCTGGATTTGAGCATCGGGGGAGACGCCGACCTGCGTGGCTGCTCGCTGCGCATGCGCAAGCGCGGCGATGCCGTCGCCTTCGGCGCGGGCAATCAGGGCGTGCGCCAATTCCAGGGCGACGGCGTGAAAACGGGCATCCTGCTCGGCAACCGAGCGGTCGCTGGCCAACCACGCTTTCGCCGAGCGCAGGTCCCCCGCCCGCGCCGCGGCCTGCACCGCAGCCAACATCAATCCATCGCTCGAATCCTTCGACGCTGGGCCGCTCCGGGCCAGCGCACCGGCCTGTGCAAGTTCCCCTTGCGCGAGCGCGAGTCGCAGCAACAGCTCCAGGAACGGTGGATCGGAGTCATCGACGCCATGGGACCGGATGCGAACCAGTGAGTCGGCTGCGTCACGCAGGCGCCCCTGCGCGATCTGGATCCTGCCCGCCATCATCAGCACCTCGACCACCACGCGGTCGTCCTCAAGCCTGGACAGGTGGGCTTGTGCGCGGTGGATCGTCGCCGCAGCCTCGGTGGGCCTGGCCAATGCAAGCAACACCCCTGCCTTTTCGCTCAGTGAATTGGCCAGATAGTCGTCGACGCGGAAGCGCTCGAAGATTGCGATCGAGCGTTCGAACTCATTCAAGGCTTGCGGATAGTCTCCGCGCAGGACTTCGGCCTTGCCGATGTTGTGTCCAATCGCACCGAGCAGGACCGCATCGCCGGAACGCTGGATCCAGACGCGCGCCTGTCCCATGTCCCTGACCCCTGCGTCGATGTCGCCGCGCTCGGCGTGGATGATGCCGAGTCCTTCGTAGGCAAGCCCGGTCGATCGGGAATTGACGTGATCCCGCGACAAGGTCTGCAGAAGCGTCAATGACTGGGTGTAGCGCAGCTCGGCGGCATCCAGGTTGCCCCGCGCGCGTTCGGCTCCGGCAAGTCCCTGCAGCGCACCGACCCTTGTCTCCATGTCCACTGCGGGCGCTTCATCCAATGCCTTCTGGAACAATCCCGCTGCCTCGTCGATGTTCGTCGCGCGAAACTCCAGCTTCGCTTCACGAAGGACCATGCGGGGATTGTTTCGGTCCGTGGGCGACACCGTCCTGAGCAGTCGGCGGGCCTCCTGCAGCCGACCCATCATGATGTCGGCATCGAGTCTTTGCAGGCGTTCGGCCAGCGGACTGGGCGGCGGCGCTTCGCCCTGCCCGCCCAGCTGCTGCAACCACACGTCCGACGCCTGGGCGGCCGCGGCCAGCGCCGTGTCTCCGCGCCCCTGCACCTGGATTTCCCGCCCATGATCGAACAGGCGCAGACGCATCAACCAACGGTCGCCATCGCGCTGCAGCTCCGGCACGGCGATCCAGTGCGCATGGCTGAGAGCGCTCAACCGGTTGCGGGCAACGGCGGGCGCGTCGCCTGCGACCGCCGTGCCCAGGCGCAATGCCAGTTCACTGGGAAGCACATTCACTCCACTGCCACGCAGGCGCGCTGCCATGTAATCCATCGCACCCAACCGAACCCACGCATTCTCCGAATCCATCGGACTCACGGTCACCGGCATGACCAGCACAGCGTCATCGCCCCGCATCGGGATGTCTGGTTGATGACGCGAATGGAAGTAGAACCCCGCGCCAACCGCCGCGATGAGCGCAGTCAGCAAGCACACGCCCATGCGCAGCCGGCGACGCCGCTGGCCGCTCGCCAATGCATCTGCAGGTGCATGCTCGACGTGCATCACCGGCGCCAGGTGCGCAACCGCATCCGATTCGGGGACCAAATCCGGCGTTTCCGATGAGCCATCCGACGCGTCCACGACATCGCCTTCGATGTACTTCGTCGATGCGAACGGCAGCGCATGCGCGACACGTGCGACCGCGCCGACGATCGCCTGCCCCGCCGGGATCGAAACCTCCTCGACCGGCGCGACCCAGAGGTAACCAAAGCGCGGCAAGGTGCGGATCATCACCTGCTGGTTGCCTGTGTCATCCAGCGCCTTGCGCGCCCGCAAAAGCGTTTGAGCGACGACCGTGTCGCTGGCATCGGTTCGGCCCCAGACCGCAGCGATGAGTTCGTCGCGACCGACCGCGCGATCCCGATGCTCGATCAGATAGATCAGGCACTCCAACGACCGGGGTCGCAGCGCGATCGGCACACCTTTTCGCAAAAGCTCGCGTGATGCGGGATTGAGCTCGAAGTCGCCGAACAGATACTTGGGGCGCATAAGGTCATCGTTGACCGACTGCAGAAGTCAGTCGAAATCTTCGCGTCCAGCATACAAGGAAGCATCCCGCGCAATCCCGTATTCCGATTGCGTTCGCTGCGGCGGGATCGGCGGCGTGCGGCCAATTGGTGCCACGGCGCAGGCCCGGGGCTTGATCGCGGGTGCCGTCCCGCTCTGCCAGGGTGAGCCCCGAACGGCACAATGTCGTGCTGACGCAAAGCCCCGCTCTGGCTCCAACCAGCCACCAATGCTGGTTACTGTCCCGGACCAACGGGGACCTGGTCGGTTATCGTATGCACCGCACGGGCAACAAGGGGTGTAATTGCGGGTGAAACTGCGCGACCTTTGAGTTTGCCTCTGAAACCCTTGATAGGTAAGGCTATCGGAAACCCATGCTCAAGATCGACACACACGCGCACTACCTGCCCCGCGACTGGCCCGATCTAGCCGCGAAGTACGGGGATGTGCGATTTCCGGTGATCCATCACGGCGACGACGGTCGTCATCGCATTTACAAGGATGGCAAGTTCTTCCGCGAGATCATGCCCAAGACCTGGGATCCGCAGGAGCGCATCGGCGATTACGCGCGGTTCGACGTGCAGGTACAGGTGATCAGCACGGTGCCGGTCATGTTCAGTTACTGGGCCAAGCCGCATCACGCGCTCGAACTGCACCAGGCCCTGAACGACCACATGGCGGAAACCTGTCGCACCTATCCGCGCAATTATGCCGGCATCGGCACGGTCCCACTGCAGTCGCCGCGACTGGCGGTCCAGGAACTGGAACGCTGCATGGATCAGCTCGGCCTGCAGGGCGTGCAGATCGGTTCGCACATTGGCGACTGGAATCTCGACGCGCCGGAGCTTTTCCCGTTTTTCGAAGCCGCCAGCGATCTTGGCGCAGCGATCCTCGTGCATCCGTGGGACATGATGGGCACCGAGAGCATGCCCAAATACTGGCTGCCGTGGCTGGTTGGCATGCCTGCCGAACAATCGCGCGCGGCTTGTTGCCTGGTCTTTGGCGGCGTGCTCGAGCGCCTTCCGAAGTTGAAGGTGTGCCTCGCGCATGGTGGCGGCAGCTTCCCTTACACGATCGGCCGCATCGAGCACGGGTTCAACATGCGGCCCGATCTCGTGGCGACGGACAATTTCCGCAATCCGCGCGACTACCTGTCGCGCCTGTATTTCGATTCGTGGGTCGCCGATGACCGCGCGCTGCGTTATCTGCTCGATACGTGCGGGGTTTCGCGCGTGATGCTGGGAACCGACTACCCGTTTCCGCTCGGCGAACAGGCGCCAGGCGCCGGCATTGCTGCGCTGGACCTCGCCCCTGATGAGCAGGCTCGCCTGTATCACGGCACGGCGCTTGAATGGCTCGGACTGTCGCCGTTGCGATTCGCGTTGGCAGCGCGCGCATGACCGATCTTTTCGACGACTCGGCCGCGCAGCAGCGCGACGCCGCCGATCCGCTGCGCGACCTGCGCGACCGGTTCCACCTGCCGTTGCATGACGGTGTCGCGCAGGCTTATTTCTGCGGCAACTCGCTTGGCTTGCAGCCCAAGGGTGCACGGGCGATGGTCGAGGAGGTCCTCGACAAGTGGGCGCGAGAAGGCGTCGAGGGGCATTTTCGCGAGCCCGCACCGTGGATGCCGTATCACGAACTGGTGCGCAATGGTCTGGCGGGTGTAGTTGGCGCGCAACCCGCGGAAGTCGTCGCCATGAATTCGCTGACGACCAACCTGCATTTGATGATGGTGAGTTTTTTTCGCCCGACGCCTGGACGCAGCGCCATCCTGATGGAGGCTGGCGCTTTCCCGTCGGACCGGCACGCACTCGAATCGCAGCTGCGCTTCCACGATCTGGACCCGGCTTCAAACCTGATCGAACTGGAACCCGATGAGGCCGACGGCACCATTTCCATGGCCGCGATCGAGCGCGCGATCGGCACTCATGGCGAGCAACTGGCATTGGTCCTTTGGCCGGGCGTGCAATACCGCACCGGCCAGGCGTTCGACCTGAAGGAAATCGCGCGCCTTGGACACGCAGCCGGCGCGACC